>CANNKG010000068.1 GCA_947505105.1 Methylococcaceae bacterium
ATGATTTTAAACAATAGCTGTAGTTGAACGAGGATAGTTTTTAGCATCTATTATCAGTTAAATACAGCACTATTTTTAAAACTAGCCGAAGTCATAAATTCGGGGAATTAAAATATGACTAAAATTGCCGTATTTCGACAGCCTAGGCTGGGGCTCCAATTTTTATAATGAGCTGGGGGATGGTACTCAAGTTGATCATTGGCATCCTACTCAACTCGGTAGCGATTTTCAGGCGGTTGCCGCCACCGAATTTCAATCCGCCGCGCTCAAAAATGATGGAAGCCTGTGGTTTTGGGGCTTGAATCAACCGATGCCGAAAAAATTAGGCGATGACTTTACCGCGGTAGCGACGGTTCCGGGGCAAACTTACGGAGTTCAGGCTGATGGTACCTTATGGGAATTTAATAGCAACGCGCTAGCCAAACCGCTATCGCTCGGCAATAATTTTGTCGATGTTGCTGCGGCAGGTGGATTTTTCGCAGGAAATTATTCTCAGGTACCTTCCGTCAATGAATTACTAGCACTTCAGAAAGACGGTACCTTATGGCAAAAAAATAATACTATTTCAAGTATTGATAGCCCGACCCAATTAGTAATGGTCGGTAAGGATTTTTCGGTCATCGCCGCAGGTTTGTCGCACTTTCTGGCGTTAAAGAATGATGGAAGTCTCTGGGTCTGGGGCGATAATCGTGAAGGTCAGTTGGGGGATGGCAGCAGAGTCTCGACCTCTTCGCCCAAACAAATCATGACCGGTGTTAAAGCCATTGCGGCAGGAGGCGGGACTAGCGCAGCGATTCTGGAAGATAACACTCTTTGGATGTGGGGCAACAATGCCGTGGGGCAATTGGGGGATGGAACGACTCAAAACAGCTTAAAACCCAAAAAAGTCATAGATAATGTGGTTAAGATTGCTTTGGGGGCTCAACATACTTTAGCAATTTTTGATGATGGTTCGCTATGGTCCTGGGGTGGGGAGACCTGGCGGATTGCGGATAACGATGCTGACCAATACGCCTATCGACCCTATAAAATTTTTGAGCGTTTGGGCTATGCCTTACCACAAATTGAAAATGCTGTTTACGACGGTAAAACCGATATTTTGAATATTCAGGATGTGGTCGTGGGCAGAGAGCATTATCAAATACAACTGCAATTATTGGATGCACAATGGTTTAGACTCATATCGTATCGTTTGCTGGAAGCAAAAACCCAATTGCAACCCGCAACTTACAATGAGATTAGTTTATTGTTGGACATACCCAAGATTCCTTTCTTTGGATTTAAGTTAAAAGCGCAATTTGTGAATCAGGGTAATGATCTGTTTTATCTGAAAAAAGTCGAATTTTTACCGTCGAATTAGTAACGCATATGAACTCATTTTGCTCGACTGAAATACCGAAAATATAAGAAAGTCAAGGCGGGGCAATATTATTCAGATATGTTAACATCGCTAGTCTATTTTTATAAAAATACAAGAAAAATACCAAAAAGATATGTACACATTGATAACGAAATCGTTAGAATAGCCTATTTACAGTATTCTACTTATATTCAGAGTTGTCAAAGTATGCGCAACGATTGCAAGTCAGTCTTTATTATTCTAGTTTTTCTGCTATTGACTTTTTCATTGCCGGGGCAGGCGGAAAATTTGTTTGATGACTTGCAGTCGTGGTCAGAAGGCGCGTCAACGGCTGAATCAAGCACCTCGGCTCGTTTTAAGATAGGCATCACCGCCGATGATGGTAAAACTTTTCCGACCGCTTTTGATGCCAGTGACAGTATTAATATTTTTGCGGATATTCAAGTTGCTTCAGAGCATCTGGGTAAAACCGGGTGGTTTTATGCTGTTGTCCGCTACAACGGTCAGTGGTATGTGAAAAATGCCGAGGGTGTCTGGCAATTATGGAACTACCAAGTCGCGAACTTGGTCAGCGTTGCCGAACCCCATGCCTTACAAAATCTCGAACATATTTCAATCGCCGCGCCATTTCCGGGCAAAACAGGAGCATTTGAAGTCTTTATAGGATATAGAGTCGATCAGGCTATCTACTATAACGCGCAAAGCGCCAATTTTGTCGTTATCCCAAGCGGAAGCCCCCTCGAAAAATTGAAACCTTGGGTCAATGCTATTTCGACTCCCGCGGCAGCATCAGCGGCTCATTTTAAGATAGGCATTACTGCCGATAATCGTAAAACCTTCGGTTCGCGTTTTAATTCTACAGATAACCTGAATGTTTTAGTTGATATGTCTGTTGCCCCGGAACATATTGGTAAGCAGGGCTGGTTTTATACCATGGTTCGTTATAACGACCGTTGGTACATGAAAAATGCTCAAGGACAATGGCAGCCGGGGGATTACCAACTTGCAAGCCTTGTCAGTTTTAGTGGCCCCAGCACGCTCAAAGAGTTGGAGAGCTTAACCATCGCTGAGCAATTAACCGGTTTAACAGGCACCTTTGATGTCTATGTCGGGTATCGAGCGACAAGTACCGACAGCGCGCTTCATTATAATGCCCGAAAAGTGAGTTTTATCGTCAGCCGCAATATTATGCCTTCCGTTAATGTTAACGCTTATCCGATCGCATACGCGGGCGTTAATCAATATGTTGACGAATTGAGTCCGGTGACTCTGGACGCTGGCCAAAGTACCGATATCGATGGTCAGATCGTCAGCTATCAATGGCAACAAATTTTAGGACCGTCGGTGACCCTGACCAATCCAAACAGTGTCAGAACTGGCTTCAAAGCACCTGAAGTTAGCCAAGCCACCGAATTACGTTTTAGACTAACCATCACAGACAATCTGAATGCTGTTGCTAGCGCTGATGTTACTGTGATGGTGCGAGATATCACCATTGTAGATCAATGGGTAACACCGCCTGTCTGTGGTTTACATCAAATTCTGCAAGGTGGGGATTGTGTCACGCCGCCGACTACGCCTACTTGCGTTGCGCCAACGGTATTAGTGAATGGCTTTTGCGTAACGCCAGTCTTTAATTGTGCAGGACCGACTTTTGATCAAAGCTGCGCTATTACGAACTATGCACCGATTGCTAATGCCGGAGTCGCGCAAACGATTGCCGCGCGCACCGAAGTCGCCCTGGATGGAAGCAAAAGTCTGGACAGCGATGGTAGTATCGCAAGCGTGTTATGGGAGCAAATTGAAGGCCCGACGGTGATATTGAGTAACGCCGAGGCGACCAATCCAACCTTTACGGCGCCTGATGTACCACAAAACAGCAGTTTACTTTTTAAGCTGACTGTAACCGATAATCAGGGCGCTAAAGCTACAGCTACGGTAGTCGTGAACGTCTTATACGTTCCGCCCGTTAATCAGGCACCGACCGCCTATCCCGACCATGTCACCATTGAAAAAGACAAGGTTAAAGTTTTTACCTTAGTCGGTACCGATCCTGATGCTGATGTATTGAAATATATTGTAGATTTATATCCTACCAATGGTACGGTTAGTCTCCGAGGTAACACTTTAACCTATAGACCGGACGCTGATTTCAATGGCTCGGACAGTTTTACTTTTATAGTGAATGATGGCAAAGTTGATTCCTTGTCGGCAACCGTTACGCTTTCGGTAATGCAGATCAATGATCTGCCGATTGCCACCAATGTCAATGTCACGACCAATGAAGATAGCAATAAGAGCATCAGCTTATCTGCAGTTGATGTCGATAATGATCCGTTGACTTACCACCTCGTCACTGGACCTACTCATGGTACGGTTACTCTTGTTGATAATGTGGCGACGTACACTCCGAATCTCAACTACAACGGTCTGGATAGTTTCACTTTCAAGGTCAACGACGGTAAGGGTGATTCATTGCCGGCCACAGTGGCAATTGCAATAACGCCGATCAATGATATGCCGGTTGCGACAAGTGCTAGTATCACAATGAATGAAGATGCTATTCAGGCAATAAGTTTGTCAGCCTTTGATGTAGATAATGATTCATTGACCTATCATCTTGTTACCGGTCCAGTCTTTGGTACCGTTAATATTAGTGGAAACGCCGCAACCTATCTGCCAAGAGCCAATTATCACGGCTCGGATAGTTTTACCTTCAAGGTAAATGATGGGCTGCTCGATTCAGCATCTGCCACAATAACGATTACTGTGAATCCGGTAAATGATCTTCCGGTTGCGACAAACTTGACTGTGCAAGTCGATGAAAATTCATCTAAGGCAATTATTCTTTTAGGTACGGATGCAGATAATGATCCGCTGGTCTATAGTAAAGTGTCCGATCCCATTCACGGTACCATCAGTATAAGTGGCAACATAGCAACTTATACGCCGACTGGGGGCTTCAGAGGTTCTGATAGCTTTACCTATAAGGTAAATGATGGATTGGTCGATTCAGTGTTAGCTACGGTCACCATTTCCGTGACTGCGGTTAACCATGCGCCAGTGGCGATAAGTGCGAGTGGTGTTGGTAATGAAGACCAAAATCAAGTATTTGTTCTCAGTGGAACAGATTCTGATAACGATCCGTTAAGTTATTCGATCGTAGCATATCCCGGCAATGGTTCAGTCAGTCTTAACGGCAACAGCGCGACTTATACGCCAAAAGCCGACTACAATGGCCCGGACAGTTTTACGTTTAAAGTGAATGATGGCAAGGCTGATTCGGAACCGGCTACGATAACAATTACCATCTCCGCGGTCAATGATATTCCGCTTGCCAATAGCGTCAATGTCACGATGGATGAAGATGCTCTTAATCATGTAATTACGCTCTCAGGAAGCGATGTCGATAATGATCCCTTGACTTACAGTTTAGTCACTGGTGTGAGTCATGGGATAGCGAGCCTTAATGGCAACACGGTGACTTATACACCGAGCGCCGATTACAATGGGCAAGATAGTTTCACCTTCAAGGTCAATGACGGTACTACCGATTCACAACCCGCTACGGTAAAAATAACCGTCAATCCGGTTAATGATAAGCCAATCGCCACAAATGGAACGGCCATTGTTAACCAATATTTCGCTAAAGATATTACCCTAAGCGGTTCTGATATTGAAACGGCGCCTGCAAACTTAACTTATGCAATTACAGCTCAACCTAGTCATGGTGGGCAAGTAACTGTGTCTGGAAATATCGCCACTTATACGCCAGAATCTCCATATGCATATACAGGCCCAGACAGTTTTGATTTTACAGTCACTGATGGTGACGGATTAACGTCAACGATTGCGCATATCACATTAGAAGTTACCAAATTAAGCTTGCTTAATGATACTGGTATCACTTTATGGGCCGATGGCGTAAATGTCGGTTTATCTTTTGTCCAAATCAACTTCCCTGGGCAAGATGCAGACTCAGGTCGTGATGTTGACAATAATGACCCTAACGATGGCCAAGCAGGCTTTAGTTTCACCAAAATCTGTGTGAATGGAAAACGGGCCGGGCAACTTGGTTGTCCTGCGGATCCTCAACGCGGAAGCAATCCTGACAATTGGGGATGTACACAAGACAATGTGACTGGATTGATATGGGAAATTAAAACTGACGATGCTGGTTTGCATGATAAAGACTGGCTTTATAGTTGGTATGAACCGGATCCAATTATACCGAATCCAGTTATAAATGGTGGTGGTCCCGGTACACTTGATCCAGGTCTATTAGTAATTTGTCATTCCTCAACCTTATGTAATAGCCATGCTTATCTTACTGCGGTCAATAGTGGCTCAGGGTGGTGTGGTTATAAAGATTGGCGCATGCCAACCATGGAAGAGCTTGGTGGGATTGTGAATTATGGTAGAGAGAAACCAAGTATTGATATAGCTTATTTTCCTGAAACTGATTATTCGATTCCTTATTGGTCATCATCGACGTTTGCCGATTCAAATAGCCCTGATTATGCACGATATGTTCATTTTTATTATGGCTTTGACGACTATGCCACTAAAGACAATTCTTTTAATGTCCGCTTAGTTCGCAAGAACTAAAAGTCGCCTGTTGATTATTAATTTACCCTGGAGTCACTTTATGTCTAAATTAATCAGAGCCCTGTTATGGTTGATAGTGTGGTCATCAACATTTTCTGAAGCTGCGCAGTATTGTACAAATCTCATACCACCAAGTGCATCGCCCGGTCGTTTCATCGATAACCCTATTAATGGAACGGTGTCAGATACTCAAACCAAGCTAATGTGGAAAAAGTGTAGCGAAGGACAAGATTTTTCTAACAATTGTACTGATATTCCTGCGGCTATTACTACATTCACATGGCAGGAGGCTTTGCAACATGTCGCCACTATCAATGCTAACGGAGGATTTGCCAATTACACAGATTGGCGCTTACCCAACATTAAAGAGCTTCGTTCCATTGTCGAACAGGCATGTAGCGATCCTGTAATAGACTTGGCTATATTCCCTAATACTCCCTCTGCTGAATTTTGGTCATCGTCACCACGAGCTAATTCTGGAAAGAATGCCTGGATTTATGACTTTTATGTCGGCCTCTCAGATTGGTATCCCATGGCGCTTGCCCCCATATATGTTCGTCTAGTGCGCAATGAGCAGTAATGATTGGTGAATACTCGCGGCTCACCTTGCTTTGTGCGGCACATTCTATCGTAGGTAAGGTCGATAAAACCGCCGAATTAACCGGAGGTTAGTTTTTTTCTTGTAAGAAGTTCGTCACATCTTCATTGTTGACTTGGTAGTAAATTTCTTCAACAGCAATAGTGAGACCTAATGAGTAAAAAGGAACCTCATCACCCAGGTAGTAATACGAAGGATTCCAATGCTCTTTACGTGCAAAAACAATCACCTCTCCCTTATCTTGCTCAATCAAAACATATTCTTCCAAGCTTGGGATGTTTTGATAGCGTAAGCGTTTATAAGTTTGATCGAATTTGCGAGTTGATTTTGATAAAACTTCAACAATCAGAATTGGCGAGGTTTTATAAATTTCACTTTCATTATCTTTGCCGCATACCAACATGACATCAGGATAAAAGCAATCTTGACCGACTTTTAGCTTCATATCCGCTATAAATGACTGACAATCCGTACCTTTTAATTTAGCCCTCAGTTCACTCGCAATGTTTAACGATAGCGTGTTATGGTTAGCACTTGCTCCGGTCATGGCGACTATTTCACCGTCGATCAATTCGTGCTTGGTTTCCGATAACAATTCAAAATTTAGATAGTCATCGAGATGCATTTGTCGGTGTTGGTGTTGTGTGCTCATGGCTTGTTCTTTTTGTTTTAAAAGGCGATGGAAGTTACTGTACACCAAAATCCAGTTTTTATGAGGTGACTTCAAATTAATATTGGTTTTCCTAAGCTACAATACAAGGCTATCTAGTTCAGCGTCGTGTTACGTGCCGTGAACTACCTTTCCAATGCGCTAACCACTTTCGCGGAGTTTTCATGACAGCCCATATCATGCTTATTGTCGTCTTTATTTCGGCCATTCAAACAATGTTTGGCGCAGGGGTGTCGTTATTCGGCACCCCGTTATTGCTGTTCTTTGGCCATGATTTTGTCGATGTATTAATTTTATTGCTGCCTATTTCTCTTGCAATTAATTCGCTGCAGATATTGCAGCATTATGCCCATATCAATTTTGTGTTTTACCGTAAGATGGCTGTCCGAACCTTGCCGCCGATTGTGTTATTCCTGTTTTTGATAACCCATGCCCATATCAGTATTGGTCTGATTATCGGGCCTTTTCTGCTATTGATCGCTTCTAAAGAATTTTTCCCCGCCATTGCTACGTTTATTAACCGCTTGATGCGTTATGAAACACCTTACTTTATTACGGTCGGGATTGTGCATGGTTTGAGCAATTTGGGCGGTTCATTGTTAACGGCTTTTATTCATCACCAGCATTACCCAAAAGATGTTTCACGCGTGACCGTTGCCGCCTGTTACGCGACCTTTGCGGTCATCCAATTGCTGACGCTCTGGCTGTTCAGCGCCCAGGAAATCCATGTGCCGTTTAACGAAAATATGGTCTATTTGATCGTCGGCGTAATGGTTTTTGAATATATTGACGCAGTATTTTATGCAAAAGTGAATACTGAAAAATATCGCAGTGTTTTTGCACTGTTTCTGGCGTTTTCCGGCGGAATGCTGATCCTCAAATCTCTACTCTCATAATGTTAATTCGCTTTAAGAGCAGGCGCTCAAAGACTTTAGGGGCAATGACTAGAACGGTTTTAACATTTTAAGTTGCTTAAGGTATTTCGTGCCTACTACTTGATTTATCAGATCAACAAGAAGATAACAGGGTCTCGTAAAATAGTAGCGAATCACCATTCATAAAGATTGGTGAAAGATTTGAGGATTAATATGCTTCGCAATAGCTGGGGCTTGAGTAATCATGAGATGAGTTCATGGGTCGAGCAAATACCAAGATAACAAGTGTGTTGCGCTAAATCTTCAGGAAATAACGTGATTAAAGAATATCGAGATTTTATTATTGTCGGCTTTGTGACGTTGTCCGTGGTCATGTATGACGTGACGCTCGATCTATTGTTGACACTATTACACATCATTTTTGAAGTCCTGCACATGGATTTTGAGTGGTTTGAACTTGGTATCGAACATGCGGTTCAGCATATTTTTCATACCTCGCATCACGGCAGTCAGATTGTCACATTCTACATTTTGTTATTGATCGGTTGCGGTATCGGATTTTGGCTATGGCGCACGCTACCAAGTTTGTATAAGCAATGCATTCATTCATTACGCCAAAGCTGTCTGGAGCTATCATCCAAACTTAAATGCTACTGGTTGTCCATAACCTTGAGTCGTAAGATCAGGTTATGGTTTACCGGTTTTAGCGTAGTTTATATGACATATCTGTTTTTGATGTAACGCACGTCGGTCAACTTATTCGAAAATAACCTCTACCAGGGGCAGTTCCCATTGCGCTACCTTGCAGCGCGATTGATAGCTTTCTTCACAGTCAGTCTGGAAGCGTTTGATCATCGCTAATACCGTAACCGACACAATAGTATTGAGTTTATCCACCCAACTATGGGTGGCCTGTCTTGATAATACCGCCACCGTTTTATCCTGATGTTTTAAAAGCACTTTGCCATTGCTATAGACCATACTCATCAGTGACCCTGCTTGTAATTGCGCAAGCTGCGCGTGAATCGGATGTGTTGCGTCAAAGCTACCGGCATAACTCAAATCAAGATCCTTCATGCCAAGAATGGCGTACTGTCTGGTGATTGGCACCGTTTGCGTTGCGCAATGAATGGTTCTTGCCAGCAGATGATCTCCGGTAATTTCAGCTACAAAAGGATTACGCTGATCTTGCCGCTGCATTAAACACAAGGTTTCTTTAGCGCGGGTCATCGCGACATAATACAAGCGCCGTTGTTCTTCGGTACCAGGGATTATCCAGCCTCCATCCAGAATCAGCAGATGGGTAAATTCCATCCCTTTAACCGAATGGATGGTACTCAGGAAAACCCCTTGTCCAAAGCAACGTTCGCGGCGCTGTTCGGCGAGGATTTCATATAAAAACTCCAGTATTTGTTGCTTCGGCATCTGACTGTCGTCAGTTTCGTCCTGCCAGTTTCGTAGAATGGCGGTGAGTTGAAGTAACCAAATATTGTCTGCTGGGTGACTATAACTTTCCTCCAGATAGCGTAGCCAATCGCTCGCCTTACTTAATGCGTCCGAGGACTGTTTAATGGCGGCCAGTAGATCAGCATGCTCTCTAATGCGCGTGAGTGGCGGTTGTTTATCTGCAGGCAACATAAAGCTAATCGGGATCTTGTGTTGCTCGAGTAAACTTCTGACCGGATCGAGCAGGCGCCAAGTACTCGCCAAGATGGCGCACTGCGACCAATCCAACTGACTGTCGAGCTGGCGTAAACGCAGCAATTCTTCGACCACGGCAGTCGCCTGATGGGTTTCGTCAGCGGTCGTCAGTAACTGCACCCGACCTTTGCTTAAAGGATCGAGTTTCTGCCAGCGCCCCCCTGCATCGAGGATTTTACGTTCTCGATTAATGCGGATCGGTTGCTGCAGCTTCATTCGATCCTGATTGTGCTGAATCAGTTGATTGGCGGCGGCAATAATGTGGGCGCTGGATCGGTAATTCTCCACCAAATAATGCACCTTGGCTTGGTAATCGTCCTGGAATTGACGGATAAAGCCGACATTGGCGCCGCGAAATTGGTAGATATTTTGGTCATCATCACCGACCGCCAAAATACCCAGTTTGCGGTCTTCTTCCTGCGTGCGTCCTGCGATAGCGGAAATTAGCTGGTATTGTTCGGCATCAATATCCTGATATTCATCGACCAGAATATAGCGGTAACCGGCCAATAAGCGTTCGCGCATTTCATCGGCCTCAAGACCCAGTAAGGGCTTGTCGCCACGCAATAACAAAGTCGCTTCGTTGATAAGCTCGGTAAACTGTCGGTTATCTTCGCTTGGATTGGGCGTTGTTAGAGCGTGGCCGGTCAGACGCAAGCTTAAGCCATGATAGGTCTGAAGTGTCACGGCTCTGGCATCGTCGCCGATCAAATCGAGTAAGCGACGCCGCAATTGAATAACGGCATTACGATTAAAACACAGGATCAAAATGCTACCAGCCGGAACACGCTTAACCCGAATTAAATACGCGCAGCGATGAACGACTACGCGGGTTTTACCAGCGCCCGGTCCCGCCAGAATAAGCAGGTTGTCTTCTTCACTGCTGGAGACCAAGGCGGTTTGCTGGGGATTTCGTAAGTCATTAACGATACGCTGAAACGATTGCTGACTGGTCGCGCGTTCCAAGATGTCCTTGCGATCCGAAAAATAGCGTTTTACAAATTCGGCTTTATCCTGAGAAAAATAAGCCACTACAAACGCGAGGGCATGGCCGATTTTATTCAGGCCGTATTTGGCGTATTCGTTAATCACATGCACCTGAAAAATACGTTCACTGTAATGCTGGAGCAAGGGTTCAAAATCGCCTTTTTGGTATTTTCGGCTTTTGGCTTCAGGCAAGACCTCAATGGTCATTGCCGAACGAAATACCGCCAAGCCTTTTTGCAAGGTGATAATTTTTTGTTCATGTAGAAAGTTTAACGCCCGCTCGACAGCGGCTAATTCATCTTTGACTTCTGACGAAGTGACCAAGTCTTGCTTTAACGCGGCCAGCAAATCCTCAGCCGAAAACGCCACTAACAAATCTCCTGATGGTTTAGTGTCGCTGGGGATACGTTGAATTATGCCATCCAAAACCACTTTCGCTACGGATCGGCGTATTTCCGCGGTGGTCGTGAGGGCATGCCAATCCCGATTAAGCTTGATAGCATACTGATCCAGCCCTTTATGTTTCAGCGTCAGGCTCCCTTTTTTTCCGGCAAGCCCCTGGCCGTCTTTGGTCAAGCTGTTGAGCAATAGCCGCAAAATTTCGGGGTTGCTGTTTTTGTAGCCATTGTCTAGCAATGATTGGTTCAAATGGCGTAATGAGAGGGTTTGCCATTGTGAATTGTCGGCATCGGGGGCTTGCTCTTGCAAGGTTTTGAGCATGACTCGCTCCAAGGCACAGCCCTCTTCCAGCTTAAGCAGTGAGGCATCTTTGACCTTGTAACGGATGAACGCCGTTAACAATAGGCTCTTTTGGATCAACCCCGCCTTGGACATATCGTATAAGGTTCTGATTACGCGTTGGCTGGCAGTTTCATCGATTTTTTGAGGATTATCCTCTACTTTGCTGGCTTTAAACGCGCCATGCAATGCCAGTTCATCGGCGCTAAAGCCTTCGTCGCTACTTGCATTAAACAGCGCGTCAAGAATCGCCAGCCAGCGCTGTTGTTGGCGTTGTGACAGCCCCAATTTTTCAATCTTGCTTTTGGCTTCATCCATGTTTTTGACTAAGGGACGCCCCTGGAATACCTGGGTTTTATTTTCATTGCGTTGAATGAAGCCGCTACGTTCCAGCCATGATACCGCCATTTTGACCTTGGTATCGGCATTACGATCTTCATTATCGAAGGACGTTTCCACTGCATCATCCATAAGCAATTCGCCGGTGGTTAAGACCACATTGCCGGATTTATCTTTTTTGGCCTTTCGTAAGCCTCTTAAAATTTGTTGAATATCCCGTTGGCTAATTTGCGAAGCTGCCGATAGTTTAAACTGGGTTTCGATGTCGTTTTCGTCGAACAACAGCACACATTCGGCATTTTTTTGATCTCTCCCGGCGCGCCCGGCTTCTTGCAGGTAATTTTCGATCGAGCCGGGAATGTCGGCGTGGATCACCAAGCGCACGTCATCTTTATCGATCCCCATACCGAAGGCATTGGTCGCGGTAATAATGCGAGTCGTGCCGGTGATAAAGTTCTCCTGGATATGCTTTTTCTCGGCGGTGTCTTTCCCTGCATGGAAGGCTTCAACCTGCCAGCCTTGCTGTTGCAAGTATTCGGCAATTTCTTCGGTGTGTTTGCGGGTTGAGCAATAAATAATTGCGCTGCCGCCATCTGCTCCTTGAGCTAAACGCTCTTTTAACAGGGTGCTGATGCGATTATATTTGTCGGTGCAGTTAACGGTCTGCACTTCAAAACTCAAGTTATTCCGTTCTACGCCGCCCTCAAATACCACCAAATCCTGGGCTAATTCAGCCTTGAAATAATCGATGATTTCATCCTTTACATCCTGTTTCGCGGTCGCGGTAAAGCATTGTACCGGCGGCAGCACGGCTTTTTGTCTCAGCGAGAACTCCTTGATAAAACGTGCCGCATACAAATAATCCGGTCTAAAATCATGGCCCCATTTCGACAAGCAATGCGCTTCGTCAAAGACCCAGCAACCGATCTCACGGTAAGCAATGGCATTTTGGAAACTTAAGTTGCGTAATTGTTCGGGGGATACATAGAGTAAGGCAATGTCTCCGGCCTGAATGCCGCGCAACACCTCGCCGCGTTCCGGGGCGGTCAACATGCCATAGAGGGCGGCCGCATTTGGCGCCCCGGTTTTATTGCACAAGTTATCAACTTGATCTTTCATCAGCGCTTGCAACGGGGACACTACGATGGTTAATACGCCGCGTCGTTGGTAACGCACCAGCGCTGGCAACTGAAAACACAACGATTTACCACCGCCGGTTGGCAGTATCGCCAAAAGCGGTTTACCGCACATCGCAGCGTTAACAATCTGTTCCTGTAAGCTGCCGCCATCAACCGTCGATGGTTTTGCTCTAAATTCGGTAAAACCGAAATAGCGCTCCAGCCAGACGAGCGGATTATGGAACTGAGTACAATATGAACAGGTCGGCTCATAGCAGGGGACTTCCCTCAATCGGTTCAGCATCGGCGCAATATCGTCAAAACGCAGACGAACCCAGGGCGGCAATACCGAATTACTTCCCGCGACGCGCAACCATGCCAGAGAATAGGCTAAAGACGGTAAGGGAAGGAGTTGACGAAGCATTTGGTTAAGCGCGGTCGAGCAAACTTTGTCTTGCGTCAAATGCTTAAATAATTCAAATGCGCCACCGGCATCGATAACATTGGCGCCTAGGGCAGACAGCGCCAATTGCACACCGTAAAATTTTGAATTACCGGAAAATGCATAATGATAAAAATCCAGCAATCGGTCGGTAGCCTGTTGCTGCTGCAAGGCCTCCCATTGATCTCGAAATAATGACAGCGCCAGCTGCGCATCCGCCAATGGGTCATTCAGGCTGTCACGCACCAGTTTGTAATCTTTGACCAGTCGGTGATAGGGATTTTCAGGGAAGGCCAGCGGTGATAGCAATAAGGTATCGACCACCGGTTTGGTTAAGAATTTGAATTGAGCTGAAATCGCGCGGCAAATCGGGAGGTCATGATCGAGAATATTATGGCCTAACAGATAGGTTGCGTTAGCACTAAAGTCATCAAGCTCGGTTAATATTGCTTGGATGTTGAACGGTGCTTTGCGGAGCAAGGTTTTATCGTCAAAAACCGCGCCGATCGCAAAAATTTCACCGTTTTCATTTGTCTCTAAATCCAGACTGCAACAGCGACTTAGAAATTTTTGGCAGTCCATGTTTAGCTATTGTTTCGATGGGTTTCAATCAATAATTGGTTTTCTAACCCAAAATTTACATGTGCTATTCTCATTAGCATTAAATTCTGCACTGTCAAACCGAAAATATATATTATCGTCATAGGAGTTCCTTCTATAGAGGTGACATTTTCTTGATAGCTTAACGTATATTTTGTTGACAAATAATTAGCTAATAATGTGTTATCAAAATTTCAGTGTAAGATGGTTCAATTAAACTCGATTCTGAAAAGTTATCGTTTTCCACCTGGATATTTAGAGCACTAGCACCAACAGCTTGGTGGATCGAGTTAGACGATCCGCAAGTGATTGTATATAAAATGAGGGATTGCTAATTGAACGCTGTAAAAATAAACTACAACGCATCTGTATCGATAGCGCTTATCGAGTTTGCTTGTTAATAATAGCTAATCAAGACCTGGAATCGCAATAAAAACTATGAAAATGCTTGTTAATTTAAGAAGACTATCAAATCCTCGCGTAAGAAGGCGCTTAAAAATTGGTCTCTCGGTTTGGGCTGGCGTAATGCTGCTGGGTGTGTCCTATAAGGTTGTTTATGACATTGGTTATTTTGATGCGTATGCACTTAAGAATGATAAAATTTCTGATCTACCCGTAACCGAGCACCCAAGACTGACCATGCAATCAGCTCAACGCATTGTGACGGGAGCTTTAAAAGAAGATTTTAATAACCCGAAAACCGTTGTGGTACAGGTTATTGATGATAATTATAAACTTGCAACCATCGTTATCGAAAACAACAAGCAAAAACAAATTGCTTGGATTTTTGATATGCGTTTGTTTTTTACAGCTGATGTATTTAACGCTGAAGGTTATAATTTAACCAATGGTTTTGAGCAGCATTACATTACAAGTCGTGCCCAGTAATTTATTTTTATTATTCGGCGTTCGAAAACTCTCGTTTATTATGCAATCAGGCGATATCGATTGCATACTGATAATCTTTTGATGGTAATCATTCAGCTTTGTACATTAATTGCATTTCCAAGCCTATATAAGCTACTCTGTCGATGAAAGACTGGACAGAATAGCCGCATCTCATACTCCTCGCAAACACGCACTTGCTCACCTTGAAGTTTGCTAAATCTTTGTATACTTTGTAAACTTCCATTCATAAATTAAGTTAACGTTCTTCACAGCGGATTATATGCACGAACTCAAAAAACAGCTAAATTCTTCACTCAGTATCGTATTACCGGCAAAGAATGAAGCGTTAAATATTGGGCCTTTGATTCGCAGGATTCAGGCATTAAAATTGGATGCGGAAATTTTGGTCGTCAATGACGGATCTACCGATGATACCGCGAAAATTGCTCAAAAATTGGGTGCCAGAGTCATTACCCATCCCTATAGCTTGGGTAATGGGGCTGCTGTTAAAACCGGTGCGCGCAATGCCTTAGGCGATTTAGTGGTGTTTATGGATGCCGATGGCCAGCATAATCCCGATGATATTCCGATCTTACTCCGTAAATTAAATGAAGGTTACGATATGGTGGTCGGGGCGCGGCACCCTAGCACCCACAGCAGTATTGTCCGGCGCTTCGGTAACGCAGTTTATAACCTTCTAGCCAGCTATATGACCCACTACAGAATTGAAGACTTAACCTCTGGATTTAGAGTGGTTAGACGAGATAAGTTTAAAAAATTTTTATATTTATTACCGAACGGTTTTTCGTATCCCACCACTTGTACGATGGCATTTTTTCGTTCAGGTTTTCATGTTGGCTATGTTCCAATTCATGCAGGTATTCGGAAGGGAACCAGTCATATTAGTGTACTAAAAGACGGTTCGCGTTTTTTTATTGTCATTCTGCGGGTCGGGGCGTTGTTTTCCCCGATGCGTTTCTTCTTGCCGATTAGTTTGGTTATGTTTTTTACCGGCGTGTCTTACTATGCGTTTACCTATCTTACTGAAAATCGCTTCACCAATATGAGCTTATTATTGCTGCTGTCCTCATTGTTTATTTTTTTAATGGGGATTATTTCCGAACAGATTTCCTCACTTCATTACAAGCATATTGAAGAATAATGGATTGGTTTGCATCTTATTTTGTTTAGTTTCGATTGTTAGGGTTGTATTTTGAAATCTCGTCTCTTTATCGGCATCCTCTGTGCTGTTCTAATCGCTTTAACATTTTTCAGTTATCACTCGGCTTTGGATGGACCTTTCGTGTTTGATGATCAGGTCAATATTCAGGAGAACCCAGCGGTCGCGATCAGAGACCTCAGCATCACTTCCTTAAAGCAGGCGATGTTTTCAAATCAAAGCGGTGAGCTTAAACGACTGTTGCCGGCACTATCGTTTGGACTAAATCATTATCAGGCTCAGGGTTTTATGAATACTTTTGTATTTAAACTGACCAATCTGATCATTCATATACTCAATGGACTCTTAGTGTTTGGACTGGCCTCTCAGTTGGCGCCGCGCATATTCCCGGCGATTGACCAAGGCCTAAGTATCAACAAGCAATATAGTATTTTTGCATTCTTTGTAGCGTTGTTATGGTTGGTGCATCCCTTACAAGTGACCACAGTAGCTTATATTGTTCAACGGATGACCAGTATGGCGACCTTGTTTATGTTGCTGGGTTTAAATGGCTATGTTTATGCTCGGGAACGCCTGGAGCGCAAACCGATTTTAGGTTTATTGGGAATGTTCCTGGCCATAGTGCTGGGCACGCTTCTTGGGTTATTGGCAAAAGAAAACGCCGTGCTGTTGATTTTGTATACCGGAGTCATTGAATTATGTTGGTATCCCAAGCAAGCTGCGCGTAACAAAATCCTCTGGGGCTATGCGGCTATTCTTGGGATTGGTTTATGCGCAATACTTTATCTTAATCTCACCGGTCGCCTGAATATTCTCGAAGGCTATTATTCGCGTCCTTTCACACTTGAACAACGCCTACTTACCGAAGCGCGGGTCTTGTGGTTCTATCTACAAATGTTGGTGGTGCCTCATCTACAGGTGATGGGCTTGTATCATGATGACCTTGCGTTAAGTAAATCCTGGCTGGAGCCATTCACGACGGTAGTGAGTGTGATTTTATGGGCAGTGACTTTATTAGTCGCTTGGTTGCTCAGAAATAAACAACCGGTGCTGACGTTTGCCGTATTGTGGTTTTTGGTCGGGCATAGCATGGAGTCGAGCATTCTTCCGCTTGAAATTATTTTTGAGCACCGGAATTATCTGCCTTCGCTAAGCATTATCATCTTAATCGTCTATGGCTTGGCCTTGTTCGGAAGATGGCTCGGAAAACGTCTCGAAAAATGGCAGGGACGTAACCTGCAAATGCCGAGCATTATTGCGCTCTGTTCGGTTATAAGCCTAATTTATGTCGGTTTGACCAGCGTACGGGCGAATTATTGGGCATCCGAAGAAACGCTTTTTCAGAGCATGGCTCAGCATCACCCCGAATCGCCGATCAGCTTGTATACCTATGCCGAATTGCTCAATAAGAAGCAGGATCGCTCTGATGATGCTTATCCCTACTATCTAAAAGCGGTCAGTTTGAATCCGAATTCGGCCAGTTTAATCATGCAGACCAAGCTCTCCACTCCAATAAGTGCACCTGCCGATCCGCTGTTGGATAGTCGTAAATTATTAGCGCTGTTGTCTCAGCAGCGTCTTAAGCCCCTGGATATCAGCGTATTGAACGACGCGGCACATTGCGCGCTTGGGATGAATATCCGCTGCGCCCAGCATCAGACCGAAATCAGACAATGGTTGCATGCCGCGATCGATAATCGCTATCTGGATCAGGACTGGCGCCGTGACTTTGTGAAAAGCCTCTTTGAAATTGAAATGGCTTTTGGTGCGCCAGAAGATGCGTTGGCAACGGTTACCAAAGCTCAAGCGCAAGATGATAGAGTCTTTCAATATTATTTAATGAAAGCGGATGCCTTGAGTGCCTTAGGGAAGCATCAAGAAGCTCTGCTGGGGGTCGAGACTGCGGAACAGCTCGCACAACGCTTTAACCCGGCGTTACTGCCTGTTGTGCAACGCATGAAAGATAAAGTGACGCTTCGACAACAGCACTAGCCGCGTTCGGATGGATAATGATTTACTTCGCCGTGAAGGGTCGCCAGAAGAGTTCTTCTCCCGCCATGATTCCGGTGTTCGCATAAGTAAATGCCTTGCCAGGTCCCGAGATTCAATCGTCCATCGGTAACTGGAATCAGTAGACTCGGTCCGAGCAGACTACTTTTGATGTGCGCGGGCATATCATCATCGCCTTCATAATCGTGCCGATAATAAGGCGCTCGTTCCGGTACAAAATGATTAAAATGGCTTTCCAAATCTTCGCGTACCGTAGGGTCGGCATTTTCGTTGATGGTTAACGAAGCTGAGGTATGTTTGATAAAAAGATGCAGTAAGCCGCAGTTCATGAGTTGAAGTGTCGGCAAAGCATTCACAATTTCGGCGGTAATCAGATGAAAACCGCGTTTACGTGCTGATAATAGAATTTCCTGTTGTTGCCACATCGCATGTGCCTAAAGTTAAGAATCTTTATTCTGCTATTGTGGGCATTTTATCCGAGGTTTCACTTGAAATTAAGTGTTTCCTCACAATGATTCAAGGTTTGAAAAGATAATTCTGCTCCGTAAATTCAGTGATCCGGGAAATAAATGCGCTAGAATAGGCTTTATTTATCCAAGACAATGTAGGTATTTTTTCAGTTATGACAAACTCATTAATCACTGAGTTAAAAACTTTGTTAATTGAAGGTTTATTATTAGAAGATATCACGCCCGAAACCATTGATCCCGATGAGCCATTATTTGGTGAAGGTTTGGGCTTGGATTCGATTGACGCTCTGGAAATAGCGGTTTTATTGGATCGCCAGTATGGTGTCAAAATCACTTCAGAAGATAATCGCAATCAGGAGATTTTCGCATCGCTAAACTCATTGGCAGCGTTTATCAGTGTCAATCGCACCAAATATTAATACTGTGCCGACAATATTGCGTAAAGCCTTCACCAGCATCATCGTTGTACTTTACCCGTATCTTGTTTATCAAGGGATACAAGTCGGCATCGTCTGGTTGGCGCCAACGGTGTTGGCATCGCTATTACTTTACCAGGCTTACGCCACTCAGGCATTGCAAACCAAAATCATCAAAGCTATTTGCGCGCTGGTTTTATTGTTAGGAGTGCTTTTTTTTCAAAATATCACGGCGAAGTTATTGCCAACCTTGATCCAACTGTTTCTTTTACAATTCTTTGCCAGCACTTTAAAACAGGGGCCGCCGTTGATTGAACGCTTTGTACGTCTGGAGTTTGATGAATTGCCGGAGGGTATTGTTGAGTATTGTCGCCAACTTACACTGCTGTGGAGTGGCTTTTTCGCGATCAATGCCGTGATCTGCTCGGTGTTGGCAATATGGGCTTCCCCTGAGCTTTGGGCGATTTATACCGGCATCATGATTTTCGTGTTGACCGCTTTGCTGATGCTGGCCGAATACATTTACCGACATTATCGCTTTCCGGATATGCTAATTCCCGATATTAAAACCACTGCCCGAAATATGTTGATGTATAGCCGACAAATCTGGCAGGATGTTCAAGGCAAATAATCTTAGCTAGATAGTAAGAGTGCGGTTTGTGAAATCTAGGGTTTAAAATGCCACTATACTCCCGGATTCCATCCGAACTACGGCGCTATTTATCTGCCACTCTCGCACTCGGCAATTCCCACCCAGTCTCTCCCTCTGTCAAGGGCGAGGTTGGGTGGGGGGGTAATCTTTATTTCCAACCTGCTTCAGCTTCACAGGCGGCCATTTCTTTGGGATGTGATTTTTCCCAAGTTGAAATAGATTGGGTTTCTTCGCTAGACATCTTGTTATTCATGCAACTACAGTACTTTGCTACTGTTTCAGCAGAAGCGCCTTCTTTTTCGTTATCTTTCACACATTTCCCAATCCATGAAGCATCATCAGCATCAGCCAGGACTTGACTGGTTGCAAAAATTAACATGGCTAAAGAAAAAGTTTTTATTATTATTTTCATAAGATATTTCTCAAGATTCATATTTGAATTGCGAATTAAGTTATCAGATGCGGAAACTATCCAAGATAGCTAGCTTAAATAACCTATCTATAAAACACCCATGCTTATTACATCTCATAAAAAAGCCTGTACTAAAGAGCTTGATAAGTCTAGTCAGGCTTTTTACTTTCAATAATACACACTAGGATTTGAGCTTGATTCCAATTAAAGCTCAACAATAAAGATAGACTACTTTTTATATTGCACAATATGAGTTTATAGCATCATGCGATTTTTGGTTTAACAGGGCTTTTAAGTGTTCGATCTCAGTTTTTTTCTTTTAAAGCTTGTTGTGCTTGATCCAGTTCCTCTTGAATACTCCGCTGGATACGCATAGATTCAATTGTGTTTCTATCGTACTTTTTAGAATAATCTACAAAGACAAGCTTGCACGTAAAACAATTGAAAGCCTGTACGACTACTGCCCTTGACGTAATTATTAATAATAAAACAATCACTATATCGGGAAAAGTCGGTTGGACAGGAAGTTGCTTTCAAACTCTTAATTTAGTGCCAGATCAGGTTTTTGTGGTGTGTAAAACGCCAGATCCTGCCGGCCCTTGTAATGGCGCCAGTACAGAACTTAATTAGGCAAGCGAGTGACTTTTTGAGCTGTTTGCGATCTTTGAACGGGCCGTTTCGATTGCATTTCGCTGATGCTGGCTGATAAGTCAGAGACTTGTTTTACCTATATGTTGTGTGCTTTGTAGGGTGGTGCTGATGCAAGGAAGCCCAACATCATTAGGATTACCAGCTAGTTGGGGTTCGTTTCTCACCGCTCAGCTACGCAATCTTGAGTGGGGCGAAGTTTGCAATTTTGCCCCTAAACCTTTCAAAATAGACTGGAATAGCTTCTTGAATCTGGCAAAAGCCTTGAAGGTAAGCTGTGCGTAACTTACATTTTCTTTAAGTTTTTTATTTATTCACTCCTTAACGATCCGTTCAAAATCTCATCGTTGATCGATTCGCGCTTCAACTTACCATCCTAACTCCCCGTCGTTCAATACTTATTTTATTCAATTCATTCTTTGGCATTCTTATTGCTATAATGATCAGGTGAATTCCAGTTTTGGTTTAAAAGGCACTAAAATCGAAAATCATGCACTCTTTTCGATCGTTATGGCACCAATAAGTGATTTTTAGGGAATAATTATGATTTCAACGCACTCAATTTGGGCACATTATCAAGCGAATAAAGCATACGATGAAATGCTGGACCAAGATCGCGCTGTGCGACCAACATGCATCTCATTGGAGCAATATCTTGAATCTTTAGATTCCGAGGCCTTGAAAGGACGACGAATCGCTGCGGAAATGGCCATTTTAGAAATGGGCATCACTTTTACTGTCTATAGCGATCAGGGAAACATTGATCGTGCTTGGCCTTACGATATTATTCCGCGCCTGATCGAATTTCAGGAATGGAAAATGATTGAGCGAGGGCTGAAGCAGCGTCTACAGGCGTTAAATCGATTCATTGAGGACGTGTATAACGAGCAACGGATTATCAAAGAAGGGCTTCTCCCTAAAAGCATTATCGACAGTTCACATAATTTCCGACGAGAGTGTATTGGCATGCATCCCAAATTTGGTGCATGGGCCAATATTTGCGGGAGCGATTTAGTTCGGGCCGGTGATGGCGAGGTCTATGTCCTGGAAGATAATCTCCGAGTCCCTTCCGGCGTTTCTTATATGATTCAAAATCGCGTTATCACCAAACAGGTTTTTCCTGAACTGCTACAAAATTTGAATATCTTGCCGGTGGATGACTATCCGACCCAATTACATGAAATGTTAGTGTCTTTGGCAGACCCTAAAGTCATTCATCCTCAAATTGTCGTCTTGACGCCGGGTATTTACAATTCGGCCTACTTTGAGCACGCCTTTCTGGCGCAGCGCATGGGTGCAGTTTTGGTCGAAGGCGGCGATCTAATCGTTAAAAAAGACGATTGCGTTTATATGCGCACGGTGGGCGGCCTTGAAAAAGTGGATGTCATTTATCGACGCATTGACGATTTATTTTTGGATCCCGAGGTGTTTAATAAAGATTCAACCTTGGGTGTGACTGGACTCATGCGCGCCTGGAAGGCCGGCAATGTTGCCCTCGCTAATGCACCGGGTGCGGGCGTCGCGGATGATAAAGTCGTTTACGCCTATGTTCCAGAGATGATTCGCTACTATCTGGGTGAAGAGCCGATATTGCCGAACGTGCCCACATATCTGTGCAGCAAACCTGACGATTTAGCCTATGTACTTGAACATCTAGCGGAACTAGTGGTTAAGCCAGCAAATGAGTCGGGCGGCTACGGCATGTTGGTCGGACCGCACGCCACTCAGAAAGAAATTCGGCAATTTTATAAATTGGTCAAGGCGAATCCGCGTAACTATATCGCTCAACCGACGCTTGCATTATCAACCTGTCCTACTTTATGTAATGACCGGCTCGAACCTAGACATATCGATTTACGACCGTTCATTTTGCAAGGCGAGCAGAGTTTTGTGACTGCCGGTGGCTTAACGCGTGTGGCGTTAAAAGCGGGTTCGTTGGTGGTAAATTCTTCCCAGGGTGGCGGAAGCAAAGACACCTGGATAATCAATTTGGAACAATAACTATGCTATCAAGATCCGCGGAACGGCTGTATTGGTTGGCGCGTTATTTAGAACGTACCGAAAACACAGCGCGTTTGATCAGTGCGACCACCAATTTAATTTACGATTTACCTTTTGGGGTTGAGTTGGGTTGGAATAATCTGTTAAATATTTCAGGCGTTGAAGCCGATTTCTATCAGCGTTTCAAAAATCCGACCGAACAAAATACTACCCGTTTTCTGTTGACCGATCTCAGTAATCCGGGTTCATTGCTAATGTCGCTTAGCTCGGCGCGTGAAAATCTGCGCACGAGTCGTGAACTCATGCCGGATGAAGCCTGGGAGCATGTCAATCAAATGTATCTTTATGCCAGGGCGAATATCGACCATGTGTCTAATCGACGCGGGCGTGCACATTTTTTACGCGAAATTTTGAGTGGTTGCCAGCGTTTCACCGGATTCACGGTCGGTTCGATGAGTCACGATGACAGTTACCGTTTTATCTGCCTGGGTCGTAATATTGAGCGAGCCGACATGACGACCCGGATCATGGATTTTGGTACGGTCTTGCTCGCCGAAAACCGCAGTCACCATATGCGTGAATATGAGAACATCTTATGGATAAATGTCCTGAAATCGCTGAGCGCGGTACTAGGCTGTCGAAATAAGTCCCTCTGTCCCAGTTATTTTACTCCCGATTTTTGGCTTGCAATATTGTTGAAAAAAGCTTGGCGTTTTTTTCGAACAGTGTAAGGAATGTTATCTTTTTCCCACATTTCCACGTCATTATGGCGAGC
>CANNKG010000069.1 GCA_947505105.1 Methylococcaceae bacterium
GTTTCAGGCAAGAATAGTCCGTATCAGCTCATATACCATTCGAGCCGTTCAAAATGCAATAATCACTGGAATGTCTTTGTTCGACCTTATGCACGCACTCATGGCGCGATTAGTTCCTGGGTAGGCGAAAATATGGGAACACTGATGAAGCATTATTTAGTGATTAATCCACCTCAATCTTTTTTTATACCTACACACTTATGGCGCACCCTGAAATTTTTTTAAAAAATCACGAAGACAAACGTTTGCGTCAAGGACATTTGTGGGTTTTCAGTAACGAAGTTGATTCCAAACGCTCACCCTTAGAACACTACCAGGCCGGTCAATTGGTTAATATCACCGGAAATGACGGAAAAGCCTTAGGTACAGCCTACTTCAACCCCAATACCTTAATTTGTGGTCGCCTGTTATCACGAAAATCGAATTTAAAATGTGATTTACGTTTTTTCAAAAACCGTATTAGTAATGCCCTTGCGTTACGAGAAAAATTATTTCCCAAGCCATTTTATCGTTTAATTTTTGGCGAAAGTGATGGGTTACCGGGTTTAGTTGTTGATCGCTTTGGCCAAGTTTTAGCAGTTCAAATTACCACTGCAGGAATCGAACAGCACAAAAACATACTGATTGAAGCTCTAATAGAATTAATTGCTCCCGTCTGTATCGTACTAAAGAACGATAACAGCCAACGCGAACTTGAAGGATTAGGAACCGAATCCGAAATTATTTATGGACAATTGCCTGCTGAAGTGAACATTGAGGAAAATAACACTCAATTTCAAGTTGATATTATCAATGGCCAAAAAACCGGTTGGTTTTATGACCACCGCATCAGTCGCGCTCGATTGGCCTCATTAGCGCCCAACAAACGCGTACTCGATCTTTTTAGCTATACCGGCGCTTGGGGAGTTCCTGCTGCACTTAATGGCGCTCAGGAAGTGGTCTGCGTAGACGCTTCCGAAAGCGCACTGAATTTAGCACTACTAAATGCAAAGATAAATAAAGTTGATCAGCGCATGCAATTTATTCGTAGCGACGTTTTTGAATTTCTGAAACACGCCCGACTCGAAAATGAACATTTTGATGTCATTGTGCTGGACCCGCCCGCCCTCGTTAAACGCAAGAAAGACTTTAAACAAGGTTATGAAGCCTATAGAAGATTAAATGATCTCGCACTGCAAGTGCTATCACCGAATGGCCTGCTAATTTCTGCATCTTGCTCGTATCATTTAAGCCCTACGAATCTCCATGAAATTTTACGCGCCTCGGCACGCCATATTGACCGCCACCTGGTCTTTTTTGATCAGACGGGCCAAGGCCCCGACCACCCGGTTCACCCTGGCATTCCCGAAACCCACTACCTAAAAACCTTTTTCTGCGCAGTCAGCCCTAGTTTATAATGGCGAGTTCGACCTTAAAAATACCCTGTGAGCTTTGCGAGCAACCTGTTCTCGTAAATCACTTCGTATTAAACACACCCAAAGGCGATAAACTCTTTTGCTGTGAAGGCTGTAAGAGTATCTATCAATTACTTAATCCTGATCAATTAACATCAGCTCATCAACCCCAAGAAGGAGACCCTCTTAATGAGAGCTAAAGCTTGCGAAAACTGTACCCGAGTCAGCATCGGACGAAATCATAAACAAATGTCGGTAATAAGACGCGGCATCGGCTTAGTCTTTGTATATCTACCTATTTTAACTTGGCCGTTTGTTTTTCTGAGTGCCTGGTCGGTTTATCTGCATTTATATCTGATTGGCGCTAAAAACGTTAAAAAATATTCAGACTTTTTACCGGCCAGGGAAAGTCACCGATATGATCTAAAATCTCAAATCACCATGGACGGCTCATTTAAAGCAAGCTTCGCGCAATCGAAATTGTACTGGATTCTAAATTGCACTTGGTATTGCCCCATGAGCGTCGGCCTATTTGAATGGCATGCGTATTTGGTACAAGTTGTGGAAAACTGGTGGTGTCCATTTACCCATGACCGTAAAGATGAATTTTATGCTAATGCATCTATCGATCAATCTTTCTGGCATATCTATCCTGACGATCAAAAAAAGTTGCATCCAGAAGACCGCACCAATCCAATATTTACCGACGAATCAGCATCTTAATGCACACATAAAATATTGAATGCAATCTTAGTTATAAAAATCCATTTATTTAAGTTGACTAGGCCTGCAAATTTCTTTAGAATTTCGCAAGTTATCTGTTAAGAGCTTGCGATATTTAGCAGTATAACTATCAGCGTCTCGTCCCCATCGTCTAGTGGCCTAGGACACCGCCCTTTCACGGCGGTAACGGGGGTTCGAACCCCCCTGGGGACGCCACCTTACGAACAACTTAGTTATTAATTGCTCGTTAACTCAAAATTACTACAAACCATTCCCAGCAAAAGCAAAGAAATTTGCACAGTAAGTTTTTTATTTAAAAGCACCACCAATCTTTATTACTCATTACGAAAAACAAGGATTTAATTTTTTTGCGTATAATAGCGGGACTTGCTCAAGCAAAACCACAATCATACGGTAAATAAATGAATAAAAAATTAGCCTTATCAATCACCCTCTGCTTACTTTCTGCCTGTGCAGAACAAGACCAATACGAACAAGCAGTTTTGGCACAGTTAAAGAACGATAAAGACATTACTGATTATCATATTGATCCAGAACGCATGGCCAGTTGCGTTGTCGACACATCGTCCCAGAAAATGCCAGGTGCATTTCCACTCGATCCAGAACGCAAAAAAGCCTATCTCGCCTACGCAAAAATGGTAGATCTGAAAACGTCCCAAAATCCTGAGCAGGTCATGAAGGATTTGCGTACAGAATTCGGGTCAGCTCAAGAACTCTCGAATGCTCATAGCAATTACTCCGAAAGCATATTGAACTGTCAAACCGCGATGATTTCAGAAGGCGAACAAAAAATTGAAGAACCCGCCGAACCTGATTCGCCAGACGGAAAATCGGCTATCGAAACAGCGCCTACCACTCAAAATACAGAGTCGCCCATTGCGCCAGCGCCATCCACCGCTATAGTTAATAATCCACCGAATACCATCACCGAACCACCCGCGGAACCTGCTCCTCCAACGGGAAAATAATAACAAAACTACGGACTAAATTTTATATTGCCAGACAATCCGAGATTTCAAATCTGGCAATTTAAAAAACATTAAGCCTCTAATACAACTTTTCGTCAGTTAAAAACTCCTCAAATATACCGGAACATTCTCGATTTCCGTCAGAAATCAAGCTATTCTTGACGAGCAAATCAGTTATAATTAAAAGTCAGATTCAAATGGGCGAAAAATATGGCTTTTTTAATTTCGCATTTTCTTAAATAGCTAATGAGAGAACACAGATAGTTCATATCTGTACTAAAAATCTCTACCGAGTTTACATACAGTGGATTTAAAACATATAAGAAACTTTTCTATCATTGCCCATATCGACCACGGCAAATCAACGTTAGCAGATCGCTTTATTCAGATGTGCGGAGGCCTGACAGATCGTGAAATGTCGGCCCAGGTTCTTGATTCGATGGATATCGAACGAGAACGTGGCATTACTATAAAGGCACAAAGCGTCACACTTGATTTCAAATCAAAAGACGGTGAAGTATACCAACTTAATTTTATCGATACTCCCGGCCATGTTGACTTCTCCTACGAAGTTTCTCGTTCATTAGCCGCCTGCGAAGGCGCCTTACTCGTCGTGGATGCCGCTCAAGGAGTTGAAGCACAAAGCGTCGCGAACTGTTACACGGCCATTGAGCAGGGACTGGAAGTAGTACCCGTGCTAAACA
Organism: Methylococcaceae bacterium; assembly: GCA_947505105.1. Classification (GTDB taxonomy): domain Bacteria; phylum Pseudomonadota; class Gammaproteobacteria; order Methylococcales; family Methylomonadaceae; genus SXIZ01. The sequence goes on from CANNKG010000069.1 coordinate 3,811, forward strand.
AAATCGATCTCCCCTCCGCAGAACCTGAGCGGGTCATGAACGAAATTGAGGAAGTGATCGGAATTCCGGCCGACGAAGCACTTAAAATCAGCGCTAAAACCGGCTTGGGCGTTGTTGATGTTCTGGAGCAATTAGTCGTCAAAATCCCCCCACCCGTTGGTAATCTTGACGGCCCGTTACAAGCCTTGATTATTGATTCCTGGTTTGACAGTTATCTGGGGGTTGTCTCACTGGTGCGAATCATGCACGGCAGCATCCGCAAAAAACAAAAAATTACCATTATGTCGACCGGTAAATCGTTCATTACCGAAAAAGTGGGGGTATTTACCCCGAAACGACTTGAGCGAGACATTCTAAATACCGGCGAAGTTGGTTATGTGGTTGCAGGCATCAAAGATATTTTTGGCGCGCCGGTCGGTGATACGATTACCGCCACCGATAAACCTGCCACCGAACCGTTGAGCGGATTTCAAAAAGTTCAACCCCGCGTGTTTGCCGGCTTGTACCCAGTCAGCTCCGATGACTATGAAGGCCTACGTGAAGCACTGAACAAATTAAATTTGAACGATGCAGCATTGGTGTTTGAACCTGAAACGTCAGAAGCGCTGGGTTTTGGATTTCGCTGCGGCTTTTTGGGCATGCTGCACATGGAAATTGTTCAGGAACGCCTTGAACGCGAATATGATGTGGATTTGATCACGACCGCACCGTCAGTAGTGTACGAAGTCATTACCCAAAACAACGAAACCATTATGGTCGACAATCCGGCTAAACTGCCCGATATTGGGACGATCAAAGTGATCCGTGAACCAATCATTCGCGCTAATATTTTGGTGCCTCAGACCTATCTCGGCAACGTTATTAATTTGTGTATTGAAAAACGCGGAGTTCAAAAAGACATGCAGTACGTTGGCAACCAGGTCTCAATTCACTATGAATTACCGATGAGCGAAGTGGTACTGGATTTTTTTGATCGTTTAAAATCAGTCAGTCGCGGCTTCGCTTCCTTTGATTATGAGTTTCTTCGTTTTGAGGAAGCCAATCTGGTCAAGTTAGATGTATTGATCAACGCTGATCGTGTTGACGCGCTTTCAATCATCGTCCACCGCGAATTAAGTAGCACTCGCGGGCGTGATTTAGTCGAAAGAATGAAAGATTTAATTCCACGACAAATGTATGATGTAGCTATTCAGGCCGCCATCGGCTCAAAAATTATTGCGCGCTCTACCGTAAAGGCATTACGCAAAAATGTCACCGCCAAATGTTATGGTGGCGACATTACCCGTAAGAAAAAATTACTTGAAAAACAAAAAGCAGGTAAAAAACGCATGAAACAGGTCGGCAGCATTGAAATTCCTCAAGAAGCGTTTTTAGCGGTGCTGCAACTTAACAAAGAATAGGCAATTCTTAAATTCACAACGCACTATATCTATAAGATAGCGCATTATTTTTAATACACATCAATACAGTATAAACATGGACTTTGATTTTTCATTTTTTCTATTGGTTGCAACAGTCGTCACTGGAGTTGCATGGGGCGGTTATTTGCTCTATCTCAAACGCCAGGGAAGAATATTCGACGAAAAAACCGAACCGGTACTCATCGAATATGCCCGGTCGTTTTTTCCGATTGTATTGATCGTATTTTTACTACGTTCATTTTTAGTTGAACCGTTTCGTATCCCATCCGGTTCAATGATGCCAACGTTATTAATAGGCGACTTTATTCTCGTCAATAAATTTACTTATGGCATTCGCCTGCCGGTAATCAATACGAAAATCATCGAATTGAACACTCCCAAACGCGGCGATATCGTTGTATTCCGCTATCCTAAAGACCCAACCGTGGATTATATTAAACGCGTGATTGGTCTACCGGGTGATAAAGTTGCTTATTATGACCGGACTGTCCATATCAATGGTCAACCGATGCCACAGCAATCGGCTGGAATTTATCAAGGCGTCGGTGAAGGTGTCAGCATGACCGGCACAGAACACAAAATAGAAAATCTTGAAGGCGTCGAACATAGTATTTTGGTGAAAAATGGCTATCCCAGCATCGAAGGCGTTTATGAAATCCCCCCCGGTCATTACTTTGTAATGGGCGATAATCGAGATAACAGCAACGATAGTCGTTACTGGGGAACGGTACCCGAAGAAAACTTAGTCGGGAGAGCCTTTTTTATCTGGATGAGCTGGGATTGGCAAAATAAAGGCGTAGGATTTAATCGTATCGGTACGGTATTAAATTAGCCGCACTATTGATAATCGGAGAACATGCCCATGAACGCAAACCTCAACCAACAAAAAGGCCTGACCTTTATTTCACTGGTATTTATCTTAGCAATTCTCGGTTTTTTTGTATTACTTGCTTTGAAAATCGGGCCTATTTATTTAGATCATTACCGGGTAGTAAATGCGATCAAAGCCCTTGAAACCACGCCAGATATCCAAAAGAAAAGTGCGGAAGAAATCAGATCAATTCTAGGCAAACGTTTCGATATGAATTATGTCAGTACCCTTGATGTTAAAGACATCAAAATTACCCAACGAGGCTCCTATTTAAAAGTTCAGGCGGCTTATGAAGTTGTCCAACAAGTGATCGGCAATGCTAGTGTTCTGGTCACCTTTGACGACACCATTGAAGTAGGAGAAGATCGTTAGTGATTAAGCCGCCACAGCAGCTTGCCGAAAAATTAGGTCTGCATTTTAATGATCCTGGTTTATTTATTACTGCATTAACTCATCGAAGCAAAGGTGCAAAAAATAATGAACGCCTGGAGTTTTTAGGTGATTCAATCTTAGGGTTTGTGATTGCTCACAAACTATATGATTTATTTCCAGAGGCGGATGAAGGCACGCTAAGCCGTTTACGCGCCAGTTTGGTAAATCAAACCACCCTAGCCACCATCGCAAGAGAGCATCATATTGGCGATTATCTGGTCTTAGGCTCTGGAGAGCTTAAAAGCGGAGGTTATCGGCGTGACTCCATTTTATCCGATGCACTTGAATCGATCATGGGCGCCTTATTAAAGGACCAAGACATCGAAACCTGTCGACAATGGATTTTGCAATTGTTTTCTGACAAATTAAATCAATTATCGTTAGATAACTGGAGCAAAGACCCCAAAACCTTGCTTCAAGAACTCATGCAGGCAAGACAACTGGAATTACCGGAATACACCTTGTTAAGTATGTCGGGTCTTGCACATCAGCAAACCTTCAAAGTTTCTTGCCGAATAAGCATGATTAAGGAAACCACGATCGCGACCGGAATTTCACGAAAAAAAGCTGAACAAGCCGCTGCCGAACAAATGCTCGCGCTATTGAAAAAGGAAACGAAATGAACTGTGGTTATGTGGCGTTAATTGGCCGCCCCAACGTGGGAAAATCTACGTTAATGAATCATTTGCTTGGGCAGAAAATCAGCATTACCTCTCGCAAACCACAAACGACTCGGCACCGCATCTCTGGCATCAACACCACCTCGAAAGGTCAAATTATTTATCTTGATACGCCCGGCATGCATGAAGGGGAAAAGTACGCGCTCAATCGCTATCTTAATCGCACCGCGGAAACCACCCTACTAGGCGCAGACATTGTGGTCTGGTTGATTGATGGTATCAGTTGGCAAGATTACGATGAGACTATCTTTAAAAAGTTACATCAGGCCGGTTTACCGGTAATATTAGTCGTCAACAAGATTGATAAAGTTAAAGACCGCGCAGCAGTGCTAGCGTTTTTTGAAGAAGCCCAGCAACGCTTTCCGTTTGCCGAAATTATCCCGATCTCCGCTTTGAAACGGACCAATCTGGAATTACTCGAAGACGCCCTATTCAGCCGACTTCCAGAAGCAGACTTAATTTACCCTGCCGATCAAATTACTGATCGACCGGAACGATTCTTATGTGCCGAAATAGTCCGTGAAAAATTAACGCGGCGTTTAGGCGCGGAATTGCCCTACGCCCTGACCGTTGAAATTGAACGCTATCAAGAACTGGAAAACCTAACCAAAATCTATGCGATTATTTGGGTTGAACGTCTATCTCAAAAAAGTATTGTGATTGGTCATCAAGGTGAAATGCTCAAAAGCGTTGGTTCCGATGCTCGAAAAGACATGGAAAAGCTATTGGATCAGAAAGTGTATTTACAATTATGGGTAAAAGTTAAAAAAGGCTGGTCGGATAATGAACGCGCACTCCATAGTTTAGGTTTTAATGATTGAACCCCGCATTGAGTTGCAGTCGGCATTTGTCTTACAGCACCGTAAATTTCGCGAAACCAGTTTAATCCTAGATGTTTTTACCCGCGATTATGGCATCGTTTCCATTCTGGCCAAGGGCGTAAGAAAAGCAAAATCCAAAACAGCAGCCCTTTTACAACCTTTTACAGCGCTCATTATTTCCTACTCAAATAAAGCGGAACTCAAAATATTAACCCACGTTGAGAGAGCACAAGACGCCTTCGATTTAGCAGGCATGCCACTCTATTGCGGGTTTTATTTAAATGAACTGATCAGCTTATTACTCCACAAAGATGATCCCTACCCCGAATTATTTGTCGACTACACCAATTGCCTATACTGCTTAACACAACTTACGGCTTCATCAGTCACCAATTCAAAATCCATTGAAGATTCCGCTAATATCTTTAATTTATCGTTAGAAGCCGCATTGAGAATTTTTGAACTAAACTTACTGGAAAAGGTCGGATTTGCGCTACCGATACAGTATGAAGCAAAAAATCAAATGCCGATTAAAGCTTCAGCGCGTTATTTGTTCGCAGTTGGACAAGGCGTTTTCGAACATCCAGAGGGAAAAATCAGTGGAAAAACCTTACACGCGCTTCAAAAGCAACAGTTTGATGATGAACAAACCTTAGCCGAAGCAAAATACCTTATGCGAAGCGTCATCAATTTCCACTTAAATGGAAAAGCGCTTAAAACTCGAACCTTTATTTCAAAAATGCAAACCCAACGTTAATTCTATGCAGTCACAAGCTATTTTACTCGGCGTCAATATTGATCATATCGCCACATTGCGACAAGCCCGCGGAACACGTTATCCCGAGCCATTGCAAGCCGCCTTGGTTGCAGAACAGGCGGGCGCAGACGGCATTACCGCTCATTTACGCGAAGATCGGCGCCATATTCAGGATCGTGATATTTTCCTTCTAAAAGACATGCTGCATACACGCCTTAACTTGGAAATGGCGGTTACCGAAGAGATGTTAACCATCGCCACCCAAGTGAAACCGTTTGCATGCTGTCTGGTACCAGAAAAACGAGCCGAATTGACCACTGAAGGTGGACTAGATGTAGCGGGCAACTCTGAATTAATGCGCAATGCCTGCCAACGTTTAAAAGCTGCGGGTATTGAGGTTTCATTGTTTATCGACCCGCAAATTGAACAAATCGACGCGGCAATAAAGGCAGGCGCCCCTGTAATAGAACTGCATACCGGAACTTACGCCGACGCCCGCTCCTTTAGCGAACAACAGTTTGAACTTGAACGCATTAAAACTGCCGCGCGTTACGCGCATCAAGCAGGGCTCCAAGTCAACGCCGGTCACGGCTTAAATTTTCACAATGTTGCAGCGATTTGCAAAATCCCTGAGATTGTTGAACTGAATATTGGACACTCAATTATCGCCCAAGCACTCTTTTCAGGTTTAGCCGATACCGTCAAAAGCTTAAAACAATTAATGCATGCGTCCCGAATTCAATAGATTAGTTTAATCATGCAATTTGAGTTTTATCAATTAACTTCCATTGGTGATCGAGCAATTAACGAAGATTGCATGGGGAGAATCATTACCGATGACTATGCATTCTGTGTTGTGGCTGACGGATTAGGCGGTCATCAAGCAGGCGGTTTAGCATCACGTTATTTTTGTCAGAGCTTGCTATCTCTGGCACCACTCTATTCTCAACAGATCGCAGATGCCCCCCAAACCGCCATGAATGCTTGGGTCAATCATGCGATCGACGATATGCATACCTTATTCGCCGATCCAACGGTTGCCAAAGCAGCTCATACAACCTGTGCAATTTTATATGTCGATAAGAGTCGGGTGGTAACCGCGCATTGCGGCGATTCCAGAATATACCGTTTAAATCCACAGAAAATTATCTGGCGTACTAATGATCATTCATTATTACAACAAAAACTTGATCGCGGTGAGATTAAAGAACATCAGATGGGTCAACACCCGGATCAAAACAAACTAACCAGAAGCATTAATGTCTCAAAAATGCATGCGGTAGAAGTCCATGCTTTTCAGCCTCCCACGGCGGGAGAAACTTTTGTACTATGTAGCGATGGCTTCTGGGGCTTACTCAAAAAACATGAATGGCAAGAACTTGCTCAACCCGGCTGTACTCGTGATAATTTAGTGAAGCTAGCGAGACTGGTGGTCTTACGTGCTGAAGGTCAAAGTGATAATGTCACTCTGCAATGGCTGCGCTGCTTATAGCTGCCACTAATCGCCGAAAGCGATCAGCAAGCCTCTACAAACAGCAATTTAATGTGTGGACAAGCCATGCTTTTGAATACGATAAAGTAGGGTATCGCGACTGACACCTAACAGACGCGCAGATTTGCTTCGATTGCCATTGGTTCTTTGCAAAGCTTGATGAATCATATCCGCTTCAAGCGCATCAAGTTTCAACCCAACTTCCGGTAACGTAAACGGTGAGCCATTTGAGGTCGCAATCTGGGTACTCGCAGTAAACTCAAGTGGAAGATTTTCCGGCTCCACGATTCTTCCCGATAACAGAATACTCATTCTTTCGCATAAGTTACGTAACTCTCTAATATTTCCTGGCCACGCATATTCGCGCAAAACCTTTAAGGTTTGTTTACTAAACGAGGCTAACGCAATATTGTAATCTTTGGCGAAACGTTGCAAAAAATGTTTGGTAAGTAACTCAATATCTTCAGCTCGCTGTCTCAAGGGCGGAAGTTCCAACGGCACCACATTTACACGAAAAAACAAGTCCTGCCTAAAACTGCCTAATTGAATTTGAGTTTGCAGATCAGTATTAGTTGCCGCAATAATACGCACATCGACAAAATAGGGCTTGGTATCACCTACCGCAAGACACTCACCGGTTTCCAGAAATCGAAGCAATTTAGACTGAATAGACAGGGGCAAAGAATTAATCTCATCCAGAAACAGGGTACCGCCATCAACACTTTGAAAAATTCCTTGTTTGTTAGAATTTGCCCCAGTAAATGCCCCCTTTCGATGCCCAAATAATTCCGATTCCACCAAACCTTCAGGTAGCGCGGCACAATTCAGGGTAATAAAAGGCTTATCCGCCCGAACGCTATATTTCTGAATGGATGTTGCCAACACTTCCTTGCCGGTGCCAGTATCTCCTTTAATAAGAACGGTCACATCTGTCGATGCTACAACTTTGGCGCTTCTTAGCAATGATTCAAATACGGGTGATTGACCGATAATTGAGTTGAAATGATTCATATAAAACAGGTTCCCAAAATAGAGAGCAAAAAACTTACCAACGCAGTTTTATTCGCATAAACTGCTTAATTATCCAAAATTTAATGGTGCTGTATTCGCATTGGATAAAGCCAGGGAAAAGCAGCCGCCAACGCCAGAAAAATCATTAAAACGCCCACCGATTGCTTGATATAGGGGCGCCTGAGCGCATTAATGAATGTTTGAGTGATTATACCAACGCTCATCACAGCTGGTAAAGTCCCAAATCCAAATGCTAGCATGGTCAGCGTGCTTTTTTTGACATCACCAGTTGAAATTGCAAGCGCAAGCGCGGTATATACCAAACCACAGGGCAACCACCCCCAGATCATGCCGAACAGCAAGGCACTAATTCGAGACTTCACCGGGATTAGTCTATGCCCATAAGGTTCAAGCTTTTTCCACAGATACCGTCCAATCTTCTCAATATAGGCAAAATGCGGAAACCAGCCGGCAATATACAATCCGGAAGAACCAATAATCATGGCTGAGCAGATTTGTAAGACTCGATATCCCAGATTGTTATCAAAAGGGGGCATTAGAACAGACGACAATAGTCCACCTAATGCGCCAGCCGTGGTATAGCTGACAATTCGTCCAAGATTATAATTAAATATAAAAGTGAACAAGCTAGCTTTATTCTGACGGATCTTGCTGTCTAAACTGAGCGTTAACGTGCCAATGATGGAACCACACATTCCGATACAGTGCATGCTGCTGAATAAGCCCATGGCAAAAGCCACAACATAAGAGGTGGTAAAATTAAGCAAAAGTTCCATGAGCGCTTTAGATGAACAAGTCTCTAGCCAAAAAAATTAGTTTATCGAAAATTGGTCCAGAATTTGTTGCTGAATTTTTTCAGCCATTGCTTTCGGATCAGCAGCATCACGAATCGGCCGCCCCACCACAATATAATCGGCGCCATTCTGAAAAGCCTGGGCGACATTCACCACCCGTTTTTGATCATCTTCTTCACGATTTTCAACTGGCCTGATCCCTGGGGTCACCACCAGCAAACGCTGATCAAGATCCTGCCTTAACATCGCCACTTCAAGTCCTGATGACACAACGCCATCACAACCTATCTCAAGCGCGCGTTTAGCGCGTGATAACACCAACTGCGCAACATCGCACTGAAACCCTAAATCATCCAGATCGCCTCGATCAAGACTCGTCAGCGCCGTAACTGCCAGAACCTTTAAATCACCTTTGGCAGCGGCTGCGGCTTCCATAATAGCGTCGTTACCATGAATTGTCGCCAAATCCACACCGCGGTGACTTAACGCTTTAATGGCACGACCCACCGTTGCCGGCACATCAAAAAATTTTAAATCGACAAATATTTTTTTATGCCGTGCCTGTAACCACTCGATAAAGCCAAAGTAATCCCCGCACATGAACAATTCCATGCCCACTTTATAGAAAATAACGGAGTCCCCTAACTCTTCAACCAAGGTCTGCGCTTCAGAAATACTCGGCAGATCGAGAGCCATAATCAGGCGCTCCCGGACTGGGATAGATTTTGTAGATAAAAAAGTCTGGCTCATAAATTAACAGTCAATCGTCTGAAATATTTGGAAGTGGCTATTGTAACCTGATTATGTAGCGACGTTCAGGCAATGTAATCAACTGGCAGCTATTAGCCGCCTCTTGGCCCAACTGAGTTTTGTCAGCTGCAACAAATTTAGTACCCGATGAAGAATAGTAATCATGATAGGCGATGCATTCCGATGCACTTTTTTCCTGATTGACCGTCTGATTCACTATACAAAATTAGCCGCTTGAAAACCGGGTTGAATTTTAAAGATCAGGGTCACTTGCAGAATTTAATCGGTTTAATCGATTAAAAAGCAGTATCCCAAGCACCATTCCAGCGACAAACAATGAAGCTTCTAGTGGATTAAGCGTTAGCGCAACAATGGCCGGTCCAGGACAAAATCCAGCTAATCCCCAGCCGAGTCCAAAAATAGCAGCGCCGATGATTAATCTCAAATCTATGGCATTATTATTGGTTACAAAAAACTTTTCTTCCAATAGCGGACGAGGACGTTTAAAAATGAATAACTGTTGCAAGCCTCCCAAGGTTAACAACGCCCCTGCCATGACCAGGGCTAAACTTGGATCCCACTGCCCTGTGATATCAAGAAAATCCTGAATTTTTTTAGGACTGACCATTTCAGATACTAACAAGCCCAAGCTAAATATGATGCCACAGACCAGCGCAATAAAATTTTTAAACATGTGGTTATACTCCGGCACTAAACACATGACGCGATAAAAAGACCACAAGGCCGGCAACGAACATAAAGGTGAGCGTCGCGGCGAGTGAGCGCAGCGAGAGTCTTGCCAGACCACAGACGCCATGACCACTGGTACAACCTGAACCCAACTGAGTTCCATAACCGACCAATAGTCCTGCGCCTAGCCACATCATCCAAAAACCCGACAATTGGGTCTGTGGCAACTCAATACTGAAAATTTTAAAAAAGATCGGACCAAGTATTAACCCGATCACAAAGAATATACGCCAAAGGCCATCTTCCATTTTCGGAACGCTTAAGCCAGCCAGAATTCCGGAAATACCCGCAACCCGGCCATTAAATAACATCAATAAAGCTGCGGATAGACCTATGAGAAATCCACCGATCAATGCTGAATAGGGAGTGAAATTTGCGATCGTCATGAGTATCAAATTGTCGTTGAGTAGAATTGAGTCGACTAATATCGACGTGACCAGCCAAATTGAGATGAATTTTTGATAGTTACAAATTCAACAGGCATGACTGAGATTGAAAATATTAACGCATGCCCCATGCAAAATACAAATAATCATCGATAATAAAGCCTCCACGAAGGAAAAATATCGACCTTCCCTCAAGATTCGGCCTTTTCAGCGCCTACACCTAAATCGTTATGGTCGAAAATTTGCTATACTCTGCGCATTGAGGTGTGATGATCGTTTGACCTAAGTTTCATAAATATATTTTGATACATCAGTCTGACGACTAATTCAAGAATCGATATTTACAAAAAGTCATCGTTAATGATCAATGAGTTTAATTTACTACTGAAACTTTAAGAGTGCCGACTCATGGGACGCCTAAAAATAATAAGTGCATACATCATTGTACTGATTCTGATCCTCATCCCTGATGTGGTGCTTGAGTTTTTTCACATGCTGTTGGAATTTATTCTTCATGTGAGCCACACCCTGTTTGAAATTATTGAAGTTGGCCTGGACTTAATTGTCGAACACACCTTTCATACAGGTCTTCATCAAACGCAAATTGTCGTTTTCTATATCTTGCTGTTTTTTATCTTCTGGGGGGGGGTAATATTATGGCGTACCTTGCCAAAATTTTATCGGCGAACCAAGATGAATTTTCAGGATTATCGCGCACACCAAAAAACTCAAATGCAAGAATCCTGGCAAAATAGATCGTGGTTTCAAAAAGCCAAAGTGATCACTATTGGGCTACTGATGATTGTGGGAGCATTATCCTTGCTTTTCATGTAGAACTTCTCCGCACCACTTTTAAAAATCAAGCTAAACGCTCGTCCTCCTGATTGTTGCCAAAATGCAAAATCTCGTTGCGCTGTAACACAATTGTAACAATCATGTCACAAAACCGTCACCTATAAACTTTATCCTTGCCACAACTTTTCATACATAATAGGCAAGCGAGTCATGAAATTTTCTAAAGTACATTTGGCAATACTTTCTGCATTGGCTGGAAGTTTATCTGGCCAAGCTTTTGGGATTGATCTATATGTCGATACCAAAACCAAACAAATCTACGCAGAACCCGGCCCTCATCGCAAGTTGATGGGCTCTTTTGAGCGTGTCGAAGATTCTCCAAAGCGTGAAACTGTCAGTAAAACACCTGCCGAAGCACCTGAAACAAAAGCTGAAATTAATTCCATTAAAGAAGATTTGGAAGCTAAAACCAATGAGTTAAAGGCATTAGAAGAGCATGTGGTGGCAAATCGTGAAGATAAAGCCAAAAATGATGAAAAATGGTTTAACAAAATTAATCTGCGTGGCTATACGCAGATGCGCTATAACCAACCACTCTCAGGTGATCGCACTGCTTCCGATCCGGAATTAAGATCGGTTGGCGACAGTAGCATCAAGGACAATAGCGGTTTTGCATTCCGCCGGGTACGTTTAGTATTTTCGGGCGATATTAACGATTGGTTGTATATTTATATCCAACCGGATTTTGCATCGAATGTCAGCGATAGCCAGCAGCATTTCGCGCAATTACGTGATGCGTATGCTGATATTTCTTGGGATAAAAAGCATGAATACCGGATCCGAGCTGGTCAATCCAAAGTACCGTTCGGTTGGGAAAACTTACAATCCTCTCAAAATCGTATAGCTCTGGACCGAGATGACGCGCTAAACAGTGCGGTTCCTAGTGAGCGGGATTTAGGTTTATTCGCTTACTGGACGCCTGAAAGCGTTCAAAAGCTCTGGAAAGACTTAAGCAAGAAAGGTTTAAAAACCTCTGGCGATTACGGCATTTTAGGGGTCGGTGTATATAACGGCCAAGGCGTGAACCGCGCCGAAGCCAATGATGATTTATACGTCGTAGCGCATAGCACCTATCCATTAGATCTGAAATTCCTGGGTTATCCGTTTAATGGCCAAGTCGTTGAATTGGGTGCCGACTTTATTACCGGTTGGTTTAATACAACGACTGCCGATATGACGGTATTCAAAACCAATCAGAAAATCCTCAAGGCCGATCTGGATAAGACTATCGACAGTCGTGGCGTTCGTGAAGAGCGTGTCGGTATCCACGCCATCTTGTTCCCACAACCTTTCGGTTTGCAAACAGAATGGAATTGGGGTAAGGGAGCCACTTTGAATACCGCAGGCAAAGGCTCGATTCAGCACGAAGATCTCCATGGTGGTTATGTTCAAGCCATGTATAAAATCGATAACATTTTCAGGTCTGATGGTGTCTTGATCCCTTATGTTAAATGGCAAACTTTTCGAGGTGCCTGGAAGGGCGCAAACAACTCGCCAAGAACTCGGGTTGATGAGATTGAGGCTGGGGTAGAGTACCAGATCATGAAAGCGATAGAAGTCACGATGGCTTACTCCACTATGGACAGAACCAATGTATCCAATCTAGGTCAAGCATCCGGTGATTTGTTAAGAATGCAGCTACAGTGGAACTACTAATCACTGCAACAAGTTAAGCAGTTAAGTTCAAAGCCCGCTAGCATCATATGCTAGTGGGCTTTTTTATATCTAAGAGCCCCGTATCAGCGATAATCCAGATTATTTTCCAATTCCTCATGCCGACGTTTATGATTCTTCCACTCTCGATGTTTAATCATGATGGATAGCACTTCCTGCGGATCATCAGTCAAGGTAATATAGCTTAGATCTTCTAAGCTGATCGTTTCATATTCGAGCATTTTAGTTTTGATCCATTCCAGTAACCCGCTCCAAAAGTCGACACCAAACAGAATCAGTGGCAAGGGATAAATTTTGTGGGTTTGCATCAAAGTCAGGGATTCAAAAAATTCATCTAATGTTCCAAAACCGCCCGGCATACAGATATAGCCCATCGAATAACGCACGAACATGACTTTGCGGACAAAGAAATAGCGAAAATCCAAGGAAATATTTTGGTAAGGATTGGGGCGCTGCTCCGTCGGCAGTTCGATATTTAAACCAATCGACGGTTGCTTCTGAAGAAAGGCCCCTTTATTGGCTGCCTCCATGATACCGGGGCCACCACCGCTAATGACTGCAAAATCATGTTGTCCGAGTAATTCGGCTATTTCGATGGTTTTGGTATAGTAGGGATGTTCCGGTTTCAGCCGCGCCGAGCCGAAAATAGAGATGGCATCGCAAATTCCGGAAAGCTTATCAAAACCTTCGGTAAATTCGCTGATAATTCTAAAGATACGCCAGGATTGATCCCCTTTAAGATCATCAATGATACTCTTGGCTTCATGTCGGCCCGTTTTGTGTGTCATGTGGCGCTCCTATTTTTTAATAATGCTGTGCTTGAGCACATATTCGCTCAGAATTTGCATCTGGGTATTCTTTATATTGGGAAATTCAGGCATCAGCAGCGAGCGTCGATGAAGGGTCTCGGCTATAAACGCGACATTCGCCTGTTCCGGCGACAATATAAAAATCATGCCGGGCGTTTCTTTATTATCGGCTTTATGACATTCGGCACAGGCTTGTTGAAAAATTTGTTGACCCGTGGCATTTGGCGCTGGAGTATAGGTTTTAGAGCATGCCGACAGCAACAGTGCCATTCCCAATAGCAGAATAACTTTGCACGAGTTCATGTCTTACATCCTACTCCGCTTTAAAAATCAACCTCCCACTCTGTAGGGTGTGAGTTACCTTTCCAGAGAATGTGTGTCCCCAAAAAGGCGTATTCTGGCCTTGACTATGCCAAGTTTGGTTATTGACTTCCCAGTTGGCATCGGGATCGAAAATACAGATATCGGCATGGGTTCCGATGGAGAGAGTGCCTTTATCCTGTTGAATGATCTTCGCCGGTTTACAGGTCAGTACGGCGATTGCTTGGGAGATAGTAAGCACACCTTCTTTGACTAGCTTGAGCGTCAGCGGTAGCAAAGTTTCGAGTGAGGCGATACCGGGCTCGGTCTCAGGAAATGCGCCTAATTTTGCATCAATATCGTGCGGTTGATGATCTGAACAAATGGCGTCAATAACACCATAATTCAACGCACTTCTTAATGCTTCTCGATCCAGGCCGGTACGGAACGGTGGCAGCACATGGTAGGAGCTATTGAATGGCTCGATATCGTCTTCGGTCAAATGTAATTGATGAATGGCAACATCGGCAGTGACTTTCAGACCATATTTTTTAGCTTGTTGAATTTTGATGACCGAACCACGAGAGCTCAATTGGTTAAAGTGAATCTGGCAACCAGTCAATTCCGCTAATTCCAAACATTGTGCCAACGCGATCGTCTCAGCGGCCTCAGGGATTCCCGGCAATCCAAAACGGGTGGCAAATGCCCCTTCATGCGCACAACCATGTTTACTCAGCGAATACTCCTGAGGTCTGAACATTAGTATTAGACCGTGACTTGCCGCATATTCCATTGCCCGACGCAAGACCAGTAAGCTGGTGACCGGTCGGTTGGCATTGCTGACCGCAATACAGCCCGCCTGTTTTAAGGTCAGCATACCGCTTAATTCTTGCCCGTCGAGTTGTTGGGTCAACGCCGCGATTGGGTAAATTTGTCGATAACCGCATTTCCGCGCATTATCGCGAATAAACTCGGCGACCGCCGGGCTATCAATGACCGGTTGGGTATCCGGTTGCAGACACATCGAGGTAATCCCGGCGCTCGCTGCGGCGATGGTCTCACTTTTGAAAGTCGCTTTTCGGCTGTGTCCTGGTTCTCGTAAGCGGGTACTTAAATCGACAAATCCGGGACAAACAATTTGTCGATCTGCGTCAATAGTCAGATCGGCCACAAAGCCTTCAGGCGGCGCTCCGAGGGCGATGATCTTATGGTCGGCGATGTAGACCGAATCGATGCGATCGATTTGATTTGCAGGATCGATGATTCGTCCGCCATTAATTTCAATCTTATTCACTGCGAGTCTCCCTAACTTTGCATTGCCATCGATAAAATCGCCATTCGCACCGCCACCCCATTGCTGACCTGCTCCAGAATGACCGATTGCGGCCCATCGGCGACGCTTGATGCTATTTCAACGCCTCGATTGATCGGGCCTGGATGCATCACAATCGCGTCTTTTTTGGCGTGTTTGAGCATTGCCGGGGTTAAGCCGAAACATTTGTAAAATTCGCTTTCACTTGGTAAGAGCGCCGAGGTCATGCGCTCTTTTTGCAAACGTAAGGTAATCGCTACATCAACATCTTCCAGCCCTTTTTTTAAGTCATGAAACACCGAAACACCAAGGGTTTCAACTTTAGCCGGCAGCAAGGTTCGCGGCGCAATAACCCGTACTTCGGCAACGCCTACGGTATTGAATGCGAGGATTTGTGAGCGCGCTACCCGTGAATGCAGAATATCACCAATGATGGCTACTTTAAGCTTGGCTAGGTCGGGCTTTTTTTGGCGAATCGTGAATAAATCGAGCATGGCTTGCGTTGGATGTGAATGTTGACCATCCCCTGCGTTGATGACGCTAATATGCTCAGCGCTATTTTGGGCGATAAAGTGCGCGGCGCCGCTCAAGGCATGCCGAACCACAAACATGTCGACGTGCATGGCTTCGAGGTTGCGGATCGTATCGAGCAGGCTTTCGCCTTTCGATGTCGCTGAGGTTGCGATATTAATATTCAATACGTCGGCAGACAAACGCGTGGCAGCAAGTTCAAAGGTGGTTCGGGTTCTGGTACTATTTTCGAAAAATAGATTGACGATGGTTTTGCCGCGCAGCAGCGGGACTTTTTTGATTTGATTGCCGGAAATGGCGGCAAACGACTCGGCTGTATCGAGAATCTCGATAAGCAACTCGCGACTTAGGCCGTCGATCGTCAAAAAATGTTTGAGTTTACCGTCATTATTTAATTGTAGATTTTTGACCATACTTGCTATCCTGTAGTGCCGACATTTTCGATTCGAAGCGTAAGGGGAGTCGGGCCTTCAAGGTTAATACGCAGCCCAGGCTTTAGCTGACTATAGGCGCCGCAACAGTCTGGCTTGATCGGAATTTGCCTGCCGTTACGCTCCAATAATACCCCAAGCACCACTTGGTCAGGGCGCCCATAATCGAAAATTTCGTTCAAGGCCGCGCGAATGGTGCGACCCGTATAAAACACATCATCGATTAAAATGATATTGCGCCCTTCGATATTACGCGGCAATTGACTCGGTTTGACATTGGGATGTACGCCAATCTGCGAAAAATCATCCCGATAAAAGGAGATATCCAGCAGTCCAAGTGGCTCGGCAATGTTCAAGCGCGCATGCAATTGCTCCGCAACCCACACGCCACCGGTGCGAATCCCGATCATTAACGGGTTGGTTAGGTTTCGTTCACTGACGACTTGCCGTAACGCTTGTTCAAGGTTATCAAGCAACACCGCGACATCTAAATTGTTGTTATCCATTTAATATTCGATCCTCGAAGCTTGGTTGCTCCACATGGTAAACGGTAATAAGGCATTCGGCACGCTAATCTGCCGCATGGGGATTTTGCGCAATTGCGGTGCCAACGCAATTTCAGTGTAGATAAAACTGTCATCAAATCCGGCCTGTGCAGCGTCAGTGCGATCACAGGCAAAATAAACTTCTGCCAAACGCGCCCAATAAATAGCGCCTAAGCACATCGGGCAAGGTTCACAACTGCTATATAAAATACAATCCTGCAATTGAAAACTGCTTAAGTGCAAACATGCTGCGCGAATCGCCAGGACTTCCGCATGCGCGGTTGGATCAAGATTACGGGTAACCTGATTAGCGGAACTCGCAATGATCTGCTTATTGTGGACAATCAACGCGCCATAGGGGCCGCCTTGGCCGGACACGGCATTGTCGGCGGCAAGTTGAATTGCTTGTTCCAGGTAATCCTGATGCTGCATTCGATTACAGATTCAACGGATTATCTGGATTGATACCTGCCATAAACGGCAAGCGTCGATCTTGATTGGTAATTTGATAGACCTTGCCCAACCAATTATTAAATACGGCTTTGGCAGTATCGCGCCAAGTATTGTCAAGTTGGCTGATCAATAAAGCTTCCGGAAATTCCGGAAACGGCATGCTGCGTTGGCGGGCTTCAAGCACTCGAAATTTATAGGCACTTAATAATTGCTGTAATTCCGCGTTGAAATAATGTTCGGGAAACGGTGGATATTCATTAATTTCGTGATGATAAAAGCGCAGAATTTCGCGTTTATATTCCTTTAACAGGCTGATATCGTCATATTCCGGATGCCCTTGAAAAAATATGATTCTAAAGCCATCCGGACTTACGGCAAGATGGACGCCAGCGATATCACTGCGTACCAACACGATTAAGCCTTTTTCTTCCATATCATTTTGGAAGATTTCGTTGAAGCGCGAATGCGGCACATCGAAGCGAGTGTTGATTTCCGCCACAATCGGATGAGTTCGGTTGGTTACTGAATGTGAAAATACCCCCCAGCGTTTGGCCGGCAAGCGAGTGCGCTGAATGCCATAGCACCATTCAATCAAGGCATGGGTCGCGAGACAAGAACAAAGAATTGAGGTGACATTTTCTTTGGCCCACGCGAAGACTTCGGTTAAAGGTTGCCAGAAATCTTCTTCGGATAAGTGATTGTGGGTGACGTTGGCACCGCTGATAATCAAAGCATCCAGGCCATCAGCCTTGATTTTTTCGAACGACTCATAATATTGGTCGATATGCGCTTGGCTGGCCGCGCTTCTGGGTAAGCCCTCAATCGTAAACGGATGCACGTGGAATTGAGAGATTTGATTACAGGCACCCACCAGCCGGAAAAACTGCCGCTCAGTCGCTTCGAGCGCCGCATCCGGCATCATATTTAGTAGGCCGATGTGTAATTCGCGAATATCCTGCTCAGCGGCACGTTGTGGCGATAAAATGTCTTCGCCTTCGTCCTTAAGTCTTTGGAAGGTAGGTAGGTCGGTGTGTGCAACTAATGGCATCAGTTGGTACCTGATGATTGTTGCTGAGTGATTGCGTCAGTAATCAATTGCATAAAATCGGCTTCATTCTGAACTTTGGCCACGGCATCACCATCGACGGTATAACCGTATTGATCGGCAATGGCTTGATAACGAGGCAGGCGCGATTTAAACAGCTCAGGGAATACCCAGGTGACAAAATCATCCGGTTCGATTAAGTCAGGATTATTGCAATTGCGCAGTCGCATATATTCGGCCAACTTTTCATCCAGAAAGGCTTCGCGATAATAAAGCGGTTTCGGATCGGTTTTGGCGCGTTCGATAATCGTTTGTTCGAGCGAGGGTGGAATTTTGATATATACGATCAAGGTATGCTTCGCTAAGGTTTCAAGTACCGTAGGATTATCCAGTTCACAAATACTACCGCCTGCATCATTCAAAAAATGCCGATAATTGTAAATATCTTCTGCCT
The DNA here is from genome assembly GCA_947505105.1 of Methylococcaceae bacterium. Classification (GTDB taxonomy): domain Bacteria; phylum Pseudomonadota; class Gammaproteobacteria; order Methylococcales; family Methylomonadaceae; genus SXIZ01. The sequence continues at coordinate 22,406 of CANNKG010000069.1, forward strand.
TGCGAATAAACTCCGGCACATCGAGCATTGCCGAGACTTCTGCCTGATAGTGTAAGGCCTGACGACGTTTGAATTCGGCCAGCGGCAATCCTCCAAGCGCTGAATTGCCCATTTTTCCAAGAAAACTGGACACCGGCGAAAGATTATCCACCGTCACATTGTTACATATGTAAATTGAATCGGTCAGGAGCAAGTCCCGTAAAAAAGGCACTTCCATCGCTTGCCGTTTGATGTTGTCGAGAATCGGCTCCTCCAGATATTTGGTGCCAATTCGATAATCACCGGAATAATGAAACCACTTCTGCCGCGGTAATTTATTGGCCAGCGTCGTTTTGCCGGCGCCAGACATGGCTAGCAAGGTAATGCATTTGGTTTCCCAATCGATGAACTGCTGTGGAGTCATTTTCATGAAGCTAATCCTTAATCGTCCAGCCACTCATCCATGCTGATGTCATCATAATTGCGACGATGGATATCCATATCGGAATACCCTAGATCATCCTCTTCCATTTCATCAAAAGGCGCGCTCCAGTCTTCGGGCTCCTCAATAAAATCGAAGGTCGAGTTATACCAACTCTCCTTATCGTAAGAGCCTATGTCACCATCCAAATACTGTACTTCAATATTATCGCCGTTGTCTTCGATAGCGATAACTTTAAAGGTTAAATTGTTTTCAACATCCTTGTACCAATTATCAATACTTGGGTCTGTAATAGTTGCCATAGGGTATTCCTTCTATAGAAAAAATGTTTATTATTATAAGTGGCGGATTCAACTCCGAAGTGCAATCCTAGTTGTCATGCGGCCTTCGGCAAAGATTCTGCAAAAAAGACTGAATGAGGTGTTTTATAGTTAAGGCTTTTCCGTGGTCGATGGTTAAGTTTTTTCATCACCTCCTCGACATCCTTA
>CANNKG010000070.1 GCA_947505105.1 Methylococcaceae bacterium
TGGTATCTTAGTGCTTGGGTTAACTGATGGTAGTCTTTCAAGTTCATTCTCGTCTTTAGTCGGATAGAAAAAAGCTTGGCACTATATCAGTTAGCCTTCCTTAATATCCTATTATTGGCGATTGCACTTCGGAGTTGAATCCGCCATTCGAAATAATACGGAACATCCTAACAATCTTTGCCTAATCTAAGTTGTCGAAATAAAAATTTGCACTACATTTAGTAGCGATAACTAACAATTTTTAGAAGATGCTTCGAAATGCGGATTATGAAAAGATATTTTATTGCTCTATTAGTCATTTTTTCTAATATGGCTATTGCGGCCCCCTTTGCCTATGTTGCCCATGATGTAGACAATTCTATCTCTATCATTGATCTTTCCAATACCAGTGATGCCATTAACGTTTCTGTCGGAAAGGGACCGGAAAATATAGTTTTTCATCCATCCGCAGATAGAACCTATATCGCCAATATCCTTGATGATACGGTATCAGTCATGGAGTCTGCTAACCATCAAATCATCAAGACGATTCCGGTAGGCACGGCCCCACAGAAGCTGGCAATCATGCCTTCTGGACAAAAACTATACGTTGCCAGTAGTAATAGTATCTCTGCTATTTCTACAGCCAACGATAACGTAACCAACACTATAGCTATTGATAATCCATCAGCCATTGCGGTTAGTCCAGACGGAACCCAATTGTATGTGGCAAATAATTATCTCAATACTGTTTCGGTGTTTGATACCGCTGTCGATCAAATCATTGCCACAATAAACGTTGGCAGCAACCCTCAGAACATTGCGTTCAATCTGCTTCATACTAGAGCCTATGTTGCCAATGTTGACAGCCAAACGATAGATGTCATTGATACGATTCAAAGTAAAGTTATTGAAACAATCAGTTTAGGCACAATTCCTTTGGCAATGGCTGTAAACCCGAATGGCAAAAATCTGTATGTAACGACCCATGATGCCTTGGTCTCGGTTGATACAGCAACGAATAGCATCGTCGCGACGCTGCCTATTCCAGATAATGTCTCGTCATCGGCGGCAATATCGATCAATGCAGCAGGTACAGAAGCTTATCAGATCCTCCCAGACATTAATCAAATCATGGTCGTTGATTTAATTAACTGGATTTATAAACAAACGATTAACGTTAAAAACTATCCTTCTACTATAGCGCTGTCACCTGAAAATCCCAAAATCTCTAAAAAGATGGAGGATGATGCCATAGTTTGTTTATTCAATTGGGCAGAAGATAATTTCCCCTATTATTTTAGCGCCCCACTGCGTAATGGCTATTCCACACAATATCCTTATAGTTTCCGCTATTATGTACACACCAATTACTATATTGGGGTTTCCGCTATCGACGAGCATGTGTATTACTTACCGTCAGGAGGTAATAGAAAACCGATTGATGCAGGTCTTTTTTCTTATTGGCAAGATCAGGCGGGATGTGGTGATGGTTTGCCGACGATTACTTCTTTTACGGCTTCCCCTAATCCAGTAGAAACAAATGGTGCTATCACGTTGCAATGGTCATCAACCAACGTTACCACTTGCACATCTAATGCCTTTGGAGATGAGATTAAAGGCGGAAACGGTTCTATTGGGATTAATAATCTAACGGATAACCAAACCTATACCTTAATGTGTAGGGGTAATAGTGGCTCAGTCAGTAAATCTTTAATCGTCCAAGTAACTCCACAAGGACAAGTTACCCCTCCAGTTGTTACAGTTTCAGCACCGACTATTTCATCCTTTACTGCATCACCGAACCCAGTCGATAACAATGGCTCTACTACTTTGCAGTGGTCGTCGAGTAATGCAACAAAATGTACCTCTGATGCTTGGAGTGGTAGTTTAGGAGCTTCTGGCTCTAAAGTAATTCCAGGATTAACCAGCGATCAAACGTATAACTTAACGTGTACCGGTACTGGTGGTTCAGCGAATGCATCAGTGAGTGTAACGGTAAAACCTCAAATTATAGTGACACCAGCCCCAAGTATTTTATCCTTTACAGCAACGCCTAACCCAGTCGATAACAATGGCTCTACCACTTTGCAATGGTCATCGAGTAATGCAAAAAGCTGTACTTCTAATGCGTGGAATGGTAGCTTAGGGTCTTCCGGTTCAAAAGCAATTACAGGTTTACTTAGTGATCAGACTTACACATTGACGTGTACAGGTAATGGTGGATCGGATCAAGCATCCGTCAGTGTTTCCGTCAAACCGCAAGTGATTGTAGCCCCAGCCCCTACTATTTCCTCCTTTTCCGCAACACCTAATCCAGTTGATTACAATGGCTCTACTACTTTGCAGTGGTCGTCGAGTAATGCAACAGGATGCACTTCTAATGCCTGGAGTGGTAGTTTAGGTGGTTCAGGTTCTAAAGTCATTTCCGGATTAACCAGCGATCAAACGTATAACTTAACGTGTACCGGTACTGGTGGTTCAGCGAATGCATCAGTGAGCGTCACCGTCAAACCGCAAGTGGTAACTCCAGCACCGACGATTAGTTCATTTACTGCGACACCAAATCCAGTAGCCTACAACGGCTCTACGACCTTGCAGTGGTCTTCTACGAATGCAACCTCGTGCTCGTTACCTTCATTTGGCAGCAATTTAAGCGCTTCAGGTTCACAGATAGTATCAGGCTTAACTAGCGATCAAACGTATAATCTGACTTGTACCGGTAGCGGTGGCACTGCCAACAGTTCGGTGAGTCTCACCGTTAAACCTCAAGTCGTGGTAACTCCTGCGCCGACTATTTCATCCTTTACTGCCACACCTAATCCAGTCGATAACAATGGATCAACGACATTATCTTGGTCATCCAGTAATGCCACAGACTGCACGTCTAATGCCTGGAGTGGTAGTTTAGGTAGTTCCGGTTCTCAAGTAATTTCAGGCTTAACCAGTGATCAAAACTATAATCTGACCTGCACTGGGTCTGGTGGTACAGCGAACAGTTCGGTAACCGTTACCGTCAAACCGCCAGTGATAACGACTTCAGGTGCTTACAAAATAGGTGACAAAGGACCTGCAGGAGGCATTGTGTTTAATGTTGATGCGACGGGCTTGCATGGCTTGGAGGCTCAATCTCAAGACTACAAAGTGGGGGGACGTATCGGTTGCCCCGGTGGCTGCACCTATACCTATCCGGATGGTTCTTTATTGCATTTTTATACATGGTCAGAGGCTCTAACAGCCGCTCAAACTTACGGAGCAGGTTGGCATCTACCCACTAAAGACGAATTAAATTTGTTATATCAACAAAAAAATGTTGTGAGTGGGTTTACTGATTTCTGTTACTTAAGCAGTACTGAGTACGACGCTTCCAACGCCTTGCAGTTGTGCTTCGGCAATGGTAGCCAGGCCGCCGGCAATAAAACTACAAACGTGAGCTTAGTACGTGCAGTGCGCGCTTTTTAACCATTGTGCGACATGAAGTCACATAAACAACTGTTTTAATTAGCATTAAGCTAATGAGAAAACCTGTCGTTCCCTCGACAGTAGCCTACCGGTACATGCGATTTCAGTAATGGAGATTTTTGAAGTGACTCGAAAGCATACCAATATACTTTAGGGCAAGCTATGAAGCCTTGCAGCTGGTACGGGTAATTTACCGGCGCTAACAAATCGTCAAAAAACAGGCTGAAGCCTGCGGTGATAGTTTTACAATACCGTACAGGCTATTTTGTCAGTAAGGCGCTAAACGCTCGTAGCAGCCCTGCATGCGGCCATTTAGCGTCTATAGAGGTAACAGTTACTCGGAATATTCTGATACGACTCGTCTCTTGTGCTCAAGCTCCCAATGCTTCAGCTCTAAGTCTTTAATCGCATCCTGAATGGTAGTTAAGAACTCATCGCTTGCGCTCTTACCGTGTCTAAACTTCTTAGCAGCCTTAGCCGCTACAGGCAGGGTGATCGCTGCTCGCAGTTCGAAAGCCTACGTTAAACGCGCCATGCTCGTCAGAGTCCGAAGGCGCTATAGCTGGGATGCATTGAAAAGTCAAGTTATTCTTTCGGAGATCTTCAATAAGTGCTTGAGCGACAGCACCGGCAATTTCGTTTGAAGTAACCTCTAAATTGACGTAGTAAGGGGCTAGGCTTGTCGTTACTTCAAGTGTAGGAATTCGGGAGAACTATTTCAAAGTAGTGTTCAAAAATTTTGGCGATTTTGCTTTTAGATTGGTTCAGGCAGCAGGATGAGCCAATATCAGCATTATCACTTTTTGCTAAATTCAAATTTTTATTTAGGCAATTGGTTAGAAGTACAAAAAATAGGTTTCCACTTTTGCATAACTTTGGATTTAGTCTAAGCTTAAATGTGATTAATTAAAACTAACAAATTATCTTAAATTCTTTAAACTAAATTGAGAGAGGTTTTACTATGGCTACAACTCACAAACATACCTTAGCCAGCACAATTGGTGTTGGTAAATTATTATTCAGTTCTTTAGCTTCATCTGCCGGAAAATCACAATTAGGTGTAACCTATCTTAATCTTGAAATGACACCCGCATCTGCTGTGCAGCTCTGCTATTCAGATAAAGCCGAAGTTGAGCCCGGTAAACTGATAGCCAATGATGTGACTGTTGTTATTGATTCTGCTACGACATCAACAGTACAGATGAATTTTGTCGTAGGTGATCTATTACCAGGAAATCAGGACTATGTCGTATTCCTGGCGTATTCCACATCAAAAACGTCAACACCTCCTTTACTGACACCTCGTTCTGACAATAAGTTGTTACTCGATCTTAATGGTTTAGAAGTTATAGGTGCATATGCTTTTCCAAAGTTGTCTGAATATACTCAGGATGTGACTCGTGTTGGTCAAGCTCAATCAAAAGCACGTCAAAAATTCTTATTCACAGTCAATCTTTCCAATGATTCTATTCCGGCCTTGATTCGTTCGGGTCAAAATAAAATTTATTTACAAGCGATGTCTGTGCCTAAAAGCGATTATGATCGAGGTATTTTCGATAATGCATTACTTACAAAAGTTAATAGTATTTCGTTTGGAACCCCTACAGTCAGTGGATGCGCACCGGTCGATGCTTCGCTCAAAATTGATACCAGTGGTGGAAAAACTGTAAAACCAATGGGTAATACTAGCTCTACTTTTAGTAAATCCGGTACGACTGCTTCAACAGGAGTTATTACGGGTAAAAGTTCCAAAAGCAAATAGTTAGAAACTCACAAGTCTTTTTATACGCTTAACTGACAATATGGATATGCAATGATCATTGATCGTAATGAAGGAAAACACTTGTTGTTACGGCGTCCCGATGAACAGGATCTTGATTTTGTCTGGATGGCAAGTCAAGATCATGACTTTCAAATAAATTGTTTACCGGATATCGTTGAAGGGATTACTCGAGATAATATTCGTGAAACACTTATTGCCTTCCAGTCTCAAGATATTAAAGCGGTTAGTCGATTTTTTTTCATTATTGAACATCGTAGCCACGGACCGATTGGGGTAGCCATTTTGGCTGACTACACGCCGGTTCATCGACGTTGTGAACAGATCGTGGTGATTCCATTCCGATCCAATCAAGGTAAAGGTTATGCGATAGAGGCTGATTTACTTCTATTAGAGTTAGCTTTTAACTATTATGCAATCTCAAAAATTTATGGCTATGCTTATGATTATAATCCCATCGGTCATCACTTAGCAATTCGCTGTGGTTTTTCAAACGAAGGGGAACTTCGTCAACATGTCTATTTGACCCGGTTCCAGCGTTATGGAAACTTGTATGTGCATGGATTGCTCGAAACAGAATTCCGTAATAGTACTTACTTGGCTAAGCTATCACGTAAATTGTTGGGGCGCGACATTACACGGATATTTGACTATGCTTAAAGTGATTAGTGATTACGAAAACCAAGGCTTGCGAGTCAGCATCCGTAAATCAACCCGAACCGATGCTGAGGTAATTTATCAAGCGTATCAAGATGACGAATTTATTAAACTCTTTCGTTCCAATACCCCAAAATTTACGCGAGAAGAAATTGAACAAGGGTTGATTATGCGGGAGCAACACGACCCCGCCGAAACGGGATTTATTGAATTTGTGGTAGAACACCCCGACAAAGGTATCATTGGCTTGACCTTGCTCTGCGATTACGCGCCTTTACATAATCGTGCTGAATTTTTGGTGGGAATATTTGACCAAGACTCACGAACCAAAGGTCTTGGTATTGACGTTACTATGTTAGTACTCGATCTCGCCTTCAATCGTTTTGGTTTGAATAAAGTCTACGCTTATTCGTATGGCTATAACGATTATTCTTTTCGTTCCGCACAATCGCTTGGTTTCGTCTATGAAGCCACACTGCGTGATTTTCATTATTCTGAAGTCTCTAAACAATTCGTCGATTTAAAAATGTTCAGCATCTTGCTTGAGGAATTTCGTACTAGCACGATGATTTCCAAATTGTCTCAGCGATGGATAGGGATTGACATTACACACGCACCGCTACAAACAGAAGCGTTTTTGCTGAATGACGAGCAAAAATCTATGATTACGCAAGCCTTTAAACAATATATTACCGAACAGTAAACCTATTTATGTACAAATTAAGCTTAACATTTTTAGTCAGTTTTCTGCTCTGTGGATGTAGTGGCATCAAAACCACACAAACCATGCTGCAACCTGAATCACTCAGAGAAATTCATGACCCACTCGAAGAAGTCCGTATTGCTATGCGAATGGCTCCTGAAAACTTAGCTCAGGCATATAGCGAGTACACACTCGCATCACCTGATCAGGCAGGCGAATTTACTATCATTGGACATTCTATAAATCCTAGTACATCTCCTGCATGTTTGGTTGAAACTAATTGCATTGCCAGATTGATTGTTCGGGGAGCCAAAGTCGGGCAAGATATTAGCGTACTGACCTTATTTTTACCACAATACGCTACGCTTCGGCGTTGTGCATGGACAGCAACATTTTCCAAACTTTCTCCGGAGACCGACGGTTTTAGCGATATTTTGAGTCAACACGGGTTGAATTTAGCGAAACAATGCTGGCAGAGTCAAACAAAATCAAACAACTCAACTAATTGACACGAGTTTTATCCATCCTCTCACCTCAATTGGGTATAGATAGATTAATAAGGGAAAAGATATGACATTAACACGCTTCCACACACCAACAACAGTTAGCGGCTTAATTGGTTTAGGAAAATTGCTGTGCAGCACCCTGAGTCTTTCGGCGGGAAAATCGCAACTCGGGGTAACTTTTCTAAATCTTGAAATGACACCGGCGGCTAATACCAAAATGTGTTATTCGGATACGGCGCAAATTGATCCAGGTAAACTGGTCGCAAATGATGTAAGTGTAGAGATAGACCCTACACAAACGGCAAGCGTACAAATGAATTTTGTGGTTGGCGACTTACTACCAGGTAATCAAGATTATATGGTACTTCTTGCCTACTCACCTGCACAAACCGCAAGTCCACCATTGTTAACACCACTCTCTGATAATAAGTTACTCCTTGATCTGAATGGCCTTGAAATTCTTGGCGCCTATTCCTTTCCAAAAACTACAGAAATTCCTCAAGCAGTCACTCAAATTGGTCAAGCGCAATCGAAAGCCCGGCAGAAGTTTTTATTTACGATTAATCTATCAACCGACTCCATTCCCAAAATGATTCGGGTAGGTCAAAACAAGATCTTTCTTCAAGCATTAGCTGTTCATAAGAATGATTTTGATCGCGGCATATTCGATAGTGCAATTCTGACAAAAGTGAATACGATTAGTTTCTTAACCGCTAAAGAATCCGAATCAAGATGTAGTTCGAGTGATGCTTGGGTCAGTGTCGATGACCAGGGAGGAAAAACCATCAAAGCAGCAGGTCTGAATAACTCGGCAGTTAATAAATCTGGTGCTAGTTACTCGACAGGTGTGACTAAAACTAATAATTGTGCCAGTGGGAAATGCTAAGTCAAGACGATCCTGGGAGGCTACTCTTAAATATCGGTTATTATAGTTGCTAAGACTAAAGAGATAAATGCAAACTCCTCAAATCAATTACTACGTCTAAAACCCAAGTGCTTACTGCATTTTAATTAACAAACTTGTAAAACTATTTTTGGTTAGGCTATTTTTAGAAAAACATGATAGCAATGGTTCCACTTCAAAATGAATTTTATCCAATGAATATATATTTTGCCGCGCTATTAGTCATTTTTTCCAATATAACGATTGCTGAACCATTTGCTTATGTCACTCATTATGCAGACAGCTATGTGTCCATCATTGATCTTGCAAATAATGCTGATATTACCAAAGTCTCCGTAAGAAGCGGTTCGGAATATATTGTACTTAATTCATCATCGACAAGAGCCTATATTAGTAATACCCTTGATAACACGGTCTCAGTCATTGATACTGACGCTCATGGAGTTATCAATACGATTATGGTCGGTAAGGCGCCTCAAGCATTAGCGATTACGCCATCCGGAAACAAAGTTTATGTTGCCAACACTCATAACGATAGTATTTCCGTGATTGATACGACAAAGAATATTGTCACTGATACGCTAATGGTCAAAAATCCTTCAGCATTAGCGGTTAATCTAGAAGGTACTCATATTTATGTTGCCAGCGGACATTTGAATACAGTTTCGGTGTTTGATATCGTTACCGATCAAATCATTAACACCATTGATGTTGGTAACAATCCCCAAGACATTGCTTTCAAGCCAATGGATCCCAAAGTCTATGTCGCCAACCATGACAGCCATACGATAAGCATTATTGATACAGCGAACTATAAGGTTATTGATACCATATCCCTTGATACAGCCCCCTTGGCAATAGCGGTTCATCCTAACGGTAAAAGCATATATGTGACGACTCGTGACGCGTTTGTGGTTATTGATCCAGCCAGCAACCAAATCGTAGATGAATTTTTGAATTCGGATAAGGCATTCCCCTTAACAAGGTTAGCAATCAATTCAAGCGGTACAGAAGCCTATCTGACCAATCCCGATACCCATCAAATTGTGGTGTTTGATTTGGTCAATATGACTTTTAAACGGTTCATTGATACCGGAAGCCAACCATGGAATATTTCACTAACCCCTGATCATCCAAAAATCCCCAAAAAAATTGCCGACGAGTCCATTGTTTGTTTATTCAATTGGGCGGAAGATAATTTCCCATATTATTTTAGTGCCCCAATACGGAGCGGTTATTCGACACAATACCCTTATAGTTTCCGCTATTACGTGCATACCAATTTTTATCTTGGAGTTTCTGCGACCGACGAGCATGTCTATTACTTACCATCAGGAGGAAATAGAAAACCGATTGATGCGGGTCTTTTTTCTTATTGGCAAGAGCAGGCAGGATGCGGGGCTGGCTTACCTACCATTACTTTTTTTACGGCAACACCCAACCCTGTTGATTACAATGGCTCAATTACGTTGCAATGGTCATCCAGTAATACGATCGCTTGTACTTCAAACGCTTGGGGAACTGATATTAAAGCTGGAACAGGTTCTTTCGGTCTCACCAATTTAATAAGTAACCAAACCTATAGCTTAACCTGTAGTGGAGCAGCTGGATCAACAAGTAGATCCGTAGCGGTACAAGTCAACCCACAGGGACAAGTTACTCAACCGGTAGTAACACCCGCACCGACTATTGCCTCATTTACCGCAACGCCCAACACTGTAGATTACAAAGGTTCAACGACCTTGCAGTGGTCGTCGAGTAATGCAACAGGATGCTCATCTAATGCATGGAGTGGTAGTTTAGCTGCTGCAGGTAACCACGTAGTTTCTGACTTAACCAGCAGTAAAACGTATAATTTAACCTGTACGGGCTTGGGCGGTACTGCGAATAGTTCTGTAAATGTTACAGTTAAACCACAAGTGGTGGCAACGCCCGCACCTGCGATTACTTCTTTTGTCGCAACGCCTAGCTCATTAGATTTCAACGGCTCGACAACCTTGCAGTGGTCGTCGAGTAACGCAACAGGATGCACCTCTAATGCATGGACAGGAAGCTTAAGCGCCTCAGGGAGCAAAATAATCTCTGGGTTAACTGGAAATCAAACGTATAACCTAACTTGTACAGGATTGGGAGGCTCTGCCAATAGTTCGGTGAACATTACAGTCAAACCTCGTACTTACTCAATAGGAAGCAAAGGCCCTGCTGAAGGTATTGTGTTTTATGTAGACGCTACAGGGCAACACGGATTAGAAGCACAGCCAGCTGATTATAATGTAGATGGAAATGCCAGTTGTTTAGAATGTAAATATCCAGATGGTTCGCTATTACATTATTACACCTGGGATGAAGCTTTGATAGTCGCTCAAAGTTACGGCCCTGGTTGGCACTTACCCACAAAAGATGAATTAAATTTACTATATAACCAACAAAGCGTTGTGGGTGGTTTTGACAGTTTAGACTTTTACTGGAGCAGTACTGAGTATGATGCCAATTACGCATGGGATCAGTCGTTCATGGATGGATATCAGGGCTACTGGACTAAGAGCGATCTGGATCTAGTGCGTGCTGTGCGAGCTTTTTAACAATTGTGCGACATGAAGTCGCATAAGTAACTGTTTTCAAACGGCATATGCGACTTCAGTTCGTCGTAGCTGCACATCGACTGGCAAAAGCTAAAACTGTAATTATTCTTCGTACAATCCGAAATACAACTATAGTCGGTCGCTGCGAAAGTTGAAGTTGAGGTGACTAAGAGAGCTAGGAGTTTGAGCATATTGGAGGTCTAACGCTCCCTAGCAAGCTTTTTGATTCGTTTAGCTTGGTAATCGCGAACATCAAGCGATAAAGGAGACGGTGGAAAATTCAGATGTGTGAGAGATGCTAGAATGGTTTCTTCATCATAGTCCTTAATCTTTAACTCACAACAAATACCGCCCTCATCACCAAAGTACATTACATCAGTAACGTCAACGTAAGAAGTTGGTGTGATATTCGTATTTTTTGAACTTAGATGTCTGATAAGCGCTGGGGTTGCTTTGACAGAGATTGGCAGGTGATCTTTCAATTTTTGTATCAATGCTTTTACTTGATTCGGATTGTCGATCATGACGATTCCATGGGATAGAAGATGATAAGTTAATTGTACTTGATCCACCGAAATTAGATAGTTGCATCCTCTACGAATCTAATCGACCACACGCCGAACAACTTGGTCACAGGATTGACATTTACCAGTCAGGATTAAGCTACGGTCTATTATTTCTGCCGAATGATCAATCATAGTAGAGTTTGTCCGACAATGGCAACACCAAACAGATTTTAAAATGGAATCTTGATCTGGTTTGGGAATGGAGCGCCAAATTCTTTCCGCTTTCAATGAAGTTATTTGAGCCACTTTTGTTGGGAATTGTTGCCAATTATTGTGATGATTTATTTTGAAGTGTGACGTGAGTGTGACGCAGGCATAAAAAAAGGTCTTGGCATGATACCTAAGACCTTGATTTAATTGGTGGGTCGTCCGCGATTCGAACGCGGGACCATCGCATTAAAAGTGCGATACAAACTCTCTCAAACTCCTGTGTACTACTTATAACTCCCTATAATTCATAAGCATAGACTATATTTGACAGAGTGTAAAGGAGTTATGAAGAGTATGCGGTAGTATGAACTACTGTAGTCGCCACTGTAGTTTTTGAAATTGAGAGGGTAACAATCCTTTTCATCCTTTGGCGGTTAATAATGAGGTGTTGTTAAATAACTCGGACTGTTGATCCCTTTCTGTCGAGTTACTTTCTGCTATTTTTACGAGCGACTTTCGCTGCTTTTCTTTTTCGTTTCTCCTTTGCTTTATCTTGCTTTACAGCGTTTGGAATTTTTGCTGGTAAATTTAACAATTTCTGATCAGCCCCAAGTTGAGCGTTATTATAAAGAGACATAAAAGTATTCATTTCATCCGGCCTGCTCATATCAAAACCAGCCGATTGCCCACCCATGAAAAATGATTTTGCCATACCAAACAAGGATGGGTTATTCATTGTGCTTACGAATTTACTCTCCGTAATGCCATTAAGATAATTCAAAATTGCATTGGCGTTAGGCAATTTATATTCTCGTCCAAGATAATTCCAGAAAGCGATTAATTCTGGAAGCGTTTCTTTTGCATCGTCAGGGGAAGAAAGTGAGATTTTCCGAGGAAATAGTTCAGTAATTATCTCTTCCACATTTCGAACCGTCATTTGAGGAATGGTGGCACCTACATAGTCATATCCATACTTGATCAGTTGCGCTACCCAGAAGCCCATTTCTGGATATATTTTTTGATGCTCCTGTCCCTCTGGAGCTTTGGCAAACAATTCCAGCAGATCATCTAGGTAATTATGCAGAGCCGCCTCAGTTTCGTCATCATAGTCGTCGTACTTATCGAGTTGGTAGAGATCAAACATTTTTTCACCAAATAGTTGATAATATATAGGTATGTGGGTAATTATATCCTCATCAACGCTTCACAGGTCATAGTTATAAAGAGTATGATGTAGATAAAGCACATATAGATCTCATCACCATTCATTTCTGCGGTTCAAGTATAATTGGCGATTATCTACTATCACATGGAATCGTCATGATCGACAATCCGAAGCAAGTTGAAGTGTTGATGCGAAAATTGAAGGAGCGTCTGCCCCTCCTAATCAAAACAACCCAGGCACTCATTAAGCAGTTAAGTTTCAATAATATCAACATCACACCGGACACATATATCGAAGTTATTGATGTCATCTATACAGGCGATGAAGGCGGTATTTGTTGCGCGTTAAAAATTAAAGATCAAGATGAAAATGCGGTTATTACTTCATTGACCCACCTTAATTTTCCGCCTTCTCCGGTATCGCTTGAAGTTCGCGACTACCAAACTAAACGGATCAAAAAACTCGCTAGGCAGCGCTAGGTATGCTTGATAATGACAATTTCCGCAACTGATCTCAAGAAAATCCAGAAATTGGAAGATGCCTTATATAAACTTAGGTCAGGTGAAGAACGATATTACTCCATTACTAAATTGAGCAGTATTAAGAGTCTGTGCGTGAACGAATCTACCCGACATGATTACTGTTGTTATTTATTTGACTGTATGCAGAATCATTTAGAGACCAAGTTATTGGAGACGAATTCTCCGACTGAACAACAAAAATACGATCTTGAACTGGTTCAGGAGATTGCACCGGTCATTAATGACATACGAGAAGGAAAAACGGATGTTGAAAGACTACGTCATTACTATACTCAACTTCATGCTCAGGCGCATTATGAAAAAATCAAACGGACCACTGTCCGAATATTTAAAAGCACTGAATTATTAGTTATTGAATATCTCATTGGCTGTTTAGTGACAACAGGCGAATATGCATTAAAAATGGTATATCAAGCCGCTCGGTTGTATGTTGAACAGTATGATCCCAGTGTGGGTACCGGCTTAATTGTAAAATCTATTCCAATGCTAGAAGATTTACTGTGGTTCTGGCGGAGAATGTATTAATAAGTAGCATTAACCTTTTATAAATTCTCAAATTCCGAGCGCTCTTGGTCATCTTCCAGCCTCTAAAGTATCAGCGAATAAAGTGACGATAAACTGCTAAATGTAAGCGTTTAATTGCAGCGGAGCATTTCTAGTGGTAAGGTCAGTATTTGTAAAAGCATAAAATTATGTATGAAAAACAACGTCGCTTTGACTTAGCGTACAAAAAAAGAAATACAAGTTTTCCATTCTCTATAGAGGTGAAAATTTTCTCCATAGCTCAAAGTAGATTTTGTTGACATCTTTTACCTCATGATGTGTTGTCAAGATTACAGTGTGAGCGCTTTAACTCGGTTCTCAAAAATTATTTTCCCACTCATTTATAAAGGTCGAGTTTAAATTATGTCCAACCGGTCATTATTCTGAAATTTCGATCGAATTCAATTTGATCTGCATTTGACAAATACCCCAACTTGTCCACAATTAGCCGATGATCGAGGGTAAATAATTTAAAACGAATAACCGATGAAACTGGCAAGCCAGCACTGCTTAGGTCCCCAATGACTGTGTCGAGAGGCCAATTAGAATGTTTGGCAGATGTGATCATTGCCATCACACTGTGTTCAATAACACTATTAAATTTAGTTGCGTCTGAAATCACCAATGCCGGTCTAAATTTATTGGCAGGTTTATCTGTAAAAGGAAAAGGCACTTTAACAATATCATACCGACTATAACGCATTAAACGCCTCATCATCTTCGGGACTATTCCACTCCGATAGCGACCCATTCAACGCGGACAAATAGGCTACATCAACGGGTTCCACCTTTCTAACCACAATTTGCCCATTTAACTGAATATCCCATAACAGAGTATCTCCTGTGTTCAAATGCAAACTTTTTCGTACTTCAATAGGGATAGTAACCTGACCTTTACTGCTAAGTTTTGCGAGTTGAGGCATTGAACGGCTCCAAAATGTAAGGAATACTTACTGTAAAGAATAGCATAAGTATCGCTCATATAACAATTTATAGAAGTTGATCAGTCAACAGTAATCATATTATTTATTGAAAAACCAGTAGATGCGATTTAAGACCCGTACATATTAGAGTTTTTGGGTTGCCGGAACGCAATCATTACTCTGAAAATTTGCTAAAACAGGCACTGATTAAAAAGGTTGAACACTTTTTATTGGAATTGGATAAAGGCTTTTCTTTTGTCGGAAGGCTTGTACGCTTTACGTTTGACTAAAAGCATTTTCGGGTTGATATAGTTGTCACGTCCGCCCTTATTTAATCCTCAACACCACCTTTAATCCCGATGTAATTCAGGGATTCTGACTGTAAATTCCCTTCCTAAACGCGAGACAAATTCGGTATTTAAAAGGCTGGCACTCCTCTGTTATCGTGGGAAGCTTCGAAACAAATCACGCAGAAAGAGGCCAGCCTATGTACCGAATTGTCGCATCAATTATCTCTCTTCAACAACATCTCGATTCATTAGCCAATAATCCGATTATCTATCGACCTAGAGTTTGTCCACATTGTTCTTTTGGACAGCTATGGTGCCATGGCTGTTATGAGCGTAAAGCAGATCGGACTGGTTCAGCATCGGACTCCTTAAATCCGATCCCTATTCCTCGTTACTTATGCCAAGGCTGTCATCAAACCTGCTCCCGTTTACCGGAATGCATTCCGCCCCGTCGCTGGTATAACTGGACGCTGCAACAGATCGTCATATTGATGCTGTTAACCGAATCTTCGTTGCGCCGTTGTTCAAAGCAATGCTGCCTGGATCGCCATACCGTTCGTCGCTGGTGGAGTGAGCTGAATGAGCATCATCAGGCGTTCGCCTTGTCTTTACGCATGCGTTTTCCGGAACTGGGTCGATCAGTCGATTTTACGGAATTTTGGCAGAACTGTTTGCACATGATGCCCTTGAGTGCGGCGATGGCATGGCTGGATCGGGAGGGGGTTATCGTCCCATGAACAGTTGAGTTTAAACGGGCTTGGGACAGGCATTTAGCTGACGTTTCAACACCCCACACACTTTGCCCACTGGCGGAGTTGAGTATTGTCGGGTTTCATAACGACTCCTATTAACTATCTGGAGTTTGACATGAAAGAATTCAATACCATCGCCCTGTTTCGCCTCTCGGTTCTGGGCCCCCTAGCCAGCCGCGAGCGTTTGGAGCGCGGTGAACTGCAAACCATCATTCGGGGATTAGCCAGCAAGGAGTATGCAATTCCCGGCTCAGATCGGCGTTTTATCGGCGAGAAAACCATTGAAGCCTGGTATTACGCCTGGCGTGCTCATGGCATCGATGGTTTGATACCGCAGCAGCGCACCGATCGCGGCGTGTCCAAGTTGCCGGTCACGGTTCAGGAAGCATTGCTCGCCGCCAAACGGGCTTATCCACGCCGCTCTATTCGGCAACTGAAGGTCTTGCTGGAAAACGCCGGAACAGTGTCGCGCAACACCTTATCCCGCTCAGCAATTCATCGGTTTTTGCAGCAACAAGGCCTGTCACGTTCGATGGGGTCTTCGTCAATTCCCGAGGAACATCGGCGCTTTGTCGCTGAATACGCCAATTCAATCTGGTATGGCGATGTCATGCATGGCCCGACGCTGACGTTAAACACAGGGCGTTGCAAAGTATTTCTGGTTTCGCTGATGGACGACGCATCCCGTTTGCTGGCTCATAGTGCGTTTTGTACCCACGAAACGGCGTTGGCTATCGAAGGGGTGCTAAAGCAAGCAGTACTCAAGCGTGGTCTACCCAAAAAACTAGTGGTCGATAACGGCGCGGCCTATCGCGCTGCCACCTTGCAGGGCATTTGTGCGCGGCTGGATATTCGGCTGATTTACTGCCGACCCTATGCGCCCGAGGGCAAGGGCAAGCTGGAACGCTGGCATCGGACTTTCCGTGACCAATTCCTAAGTGAGCTGGACGTCTCGCGTATCAATGATCTGGACGATCTTAACGCCAGACTCTGGGCCTGGATTGAGCAAGTCTATCACCGTACTGTCCATAGCAGTCTTGATGACAAAACCCCGCTGGCCCGCTTCCAGCAGGACTTGGCACAAATACGACAACTCGGTCAGAAGGCCGCGCAACTGGATGCAATTTTTTATCATCGCGTAAAGCGCAAGGTAGGCAAAGATGGTAGCGTGTCTTATCAGGGTCGTGATTTTGAAGTGCCTTATGAGCTGTCGGGAAAAACGGTGCATCTGGTCGTCAACCCCCACCTGCAACAGGTGGTCGGCGTTGAAGATGAAGCTGGGAACAATCGTGGAGCAGCTACGCCACTTGATGCCCTGGCTAACTGCCATCGCCGTCGACGCAAACCGGAAGCCGTCAACACCTCAACAGCAACCACCCACACAACGCCAGCCGCTACCGGCCCCAATCTGGTAGAACTGGCCTTTGAGCAGCATTACGCCAAAACACCCGAGGAGGACTCCTAATGTTTCGTCAACACTTTGGCATTAAAGCTGCCCCGTTGGGCAAGGAACAAAGCGAACTCTGGGATGATGGTGCACTGGCTCGTTTGAACGAACGCTTCCAATGGTTGTTGCAAAGCCCTGGCTTAGGATTGCTGACCGGAGAAGCAGGCGTCGGCAAGACCGCTGCTTTGCGTCACCTCACCCAGGGGCTCAACCCGCATCGCTACCAAACCATTTACCTGGCTGAAACCGATTTCGGTCGTACCGATCTTTACCGTAGCTTGGCGATGGAGCTCGGACTTGAACCTGCTTACCGGCGAGCCCAGCTTTGGCGGGATCTCAAAACTCATATTCAGGAGCTGGCTGACAATAAGCAACTGTTACTGGTGTGGATCATCGATGAAGCTCAGAATCTGCCGCTTGAGTTCTTTCGGGATTTCCCCGCCTTTCTGAACTTCGCTTTCGATTCGCGCGAACTGATGACCGTTTGGCTGGTTGGACATCCGAGTCTTGCGCATGCTCTCAGTCGCGCGCCTTATGCGGCCCTTTCCGGACGCATTCAGGTTCGTCTACAACTGATGCCCGTCATCGAACGCGAGCGTTTTGCCGAGTTGATTGCCCATGCGCTTAAAGCCGTCGGATGCCGGCACACCTTGTTGGCCGATTCCGGCATGGAGTTGTTACGACAGTCATCGCAAGGCTTACCGAGGCAGGCCGGACGTATCCTGAAAACCGCTATGCAGATGGCCGTTCCAAAAGGCTTGAATCATCTTCCCGATGATCTGCTGCAACAAGCAATTGAGGCCTTGCGATGATCATCGATATTGATAGTGAAACACTGTTTCCTGAAGGGCTTTCCGACGAAGCCATCAGCGCCATCAATGATGTTCTAGCTGAGATAGCCATGCAGTGGGAAAGCCAGCACTATCATCAATTGAAACGTTTTCGTGAGCAACAACAGATCAATTTTTATGATCCAGTAAAGCCTTGGTACAGGAAAAATCCCGACTGAAATCGTGCTTTTTGTCTCGCTCTGTCTTCGGTGTGTGTTCTACCGAGAATAGCGCGGGACAAACTGCATTGTCTCTCCTCAAATAGGAAGGGGCGAATCACCTTGAATACTGCAGGACGTAACAATAGTATTTATAACCGACTGCAAAAAATACTTTATACTCATGGAATTGAAGATTGGTGAACTAACGCACCAAGAGTTCGCGCAGATGCAAATGTACGTCAATTATTATGACCGTTTTATCAAATTACCTGAAGACAATGACCAAATTTTTGCCAGTCGCTATCATACGGTGCTCCCTGATAAATAAACATTCGTACAATTATTAGCTCGTAGTGACGTATGAAGTTGTCCATAACCCTTGAACTCTATTGAAAAACAAAGTATTTTTTATTGGCTTGTTGTTAATAAGCACAGGATGCGCCTCCATTCAATTATTAGTCGTGAATTCCCTTGCGCGTTTTGCAAACTATACTGTTATTTCGGATATTCCCTATGGTCAGCACACATTAAATAGTCTTAATGTGTATATTCCTTTACAAAAAACTAAAAAAGCGACGGTGGTATTTTTTTATGGAGGCTGCTGGGGCGGTTGTGAAACACTCAGCAAAGAAAATTATCTGTTTGTCGCTCAGGCACTCACCTCGCGGGGATACCGGGTTATCATTCCAGACTATCGTCGTTACCCTGACGTTAAATTTGATACTATCATCGCGGATGCTCAACATGCCGTTGAATGGGGTCATAAACACATTGCCGACTATGGTGGAGATCCAAATCAAATTTTTTTAATGGGACACTCAGCGGGTGCCCATTTAGCAGCAATGCTAATGTTCAACGAACATTATTTAGAGACAGAAACCTACCGGAGCCTCAAGGGATTTGTCGGATTAGCGGGGCCCTATGACTTTCTACCTATTACGGATGAATACCAAAAAATAGTGTTCGGACCGCCAAGCCATTATTCAGCATCACAACCCATCAATTTTGTGGATGGCACAGAACCACCCTCACTGTTACTCTATGGAAAAAACGATACGACGGTAAAACCCAAAAATATTGCCAGTTTACGCGCACGCATTAAACAAACCGGTGGGTGCGTCGAAAGTCATGAGTACAATAACCTTGATCATGTAGGCTTATTAGGCAGCTTGTCTTTACCTAAACAAGATCAGGAACCGGTACTCAATGATATTATCCAATTTTTGGACTATTATTCTGAATCTAACCCACCCTGTAAAAAAATTGACCGATGATAGCAGTGGCGAACCTTGCATGATCAACCCTGAACATGCCGATATTTTAACCACTGATCAAAATATCTGGTATTCAGATAATTATAAATATGTCGAAGACCTATTATTTCCAGGTCAGCAGATTTATGTGGCGGGCGAATTTTCTACCTTAACAAGTAACTCTGGCTTGCAGGAATTAAATACCGATATGAGTCAATTGTTAGCAAAATGGAAGAAAAATAAACGGGCCCTCTTAGAACGCTTTGATACAAACCATGACGGTAAGATCGATTTCGATGAATGGGAGGTGGCAAGAAAAGAAGCTTTTCAAGAGATTTCCCAGCAAACCAGCTGCATAAATGAACAGCCTAATATCCATATTATGGGTTGTCCTCAAAACGGTCAACCGTTCGTGATCTCTAATTTGCCGGAGAAAAAACTGCACCGTCAATCGCTACTATTTGCTTGGTCATACCTGTTAGTATTTTTCACCGCTTTGGGCGGAGCATTCTGGGTTATAACGAGATATCACACGTTACTCACCAATTTTTAGATTCATTCACTGAGAAAAAGTGATGGGTTGTTATTGTGGACTATTCCCAAAAGTATGACAGAAAATCGATTGATTCTAAACGCCATCAGTCTAATGATTAAATCATCTGTAAGTTAACCGACTCATGTCAGAAAGGGAATCAATCCACGTCGAAAAGCTTCCTCCTGTATTTCTGGTGGCGCATGCCTGGCATCAACTATATAACCGTTCACCTGGATTAGCCAAGCCATTGGATTGTCAGCCATTCGACTTGGTAGCGTCCAATTTGGGTCAGACTGACCGGACTTCAACAATTGCATAATTGCCGTTGATTTCGCAGAGCCTGTTTTCTGGCTTAGACCAAAGTGCTGACATAAATCATCTGCCCGCATATGCGGAGTCTGGCTTTTATCAAACAGAAAGTTAATTCGACCCACAGAGTAAACAATACCACATGCCCAAGTATTAGTTTTACCGGTAGCTAGCGGTGACGGACGTTTGCGACAAAGTTTAGCTGTCATGCCCCGACAAACTTCCATATATTCTTCGTTTAAATATTGCTGGCAGAATTGATCTATTAGCGCGACGATTTCATCGTACTTTCCTTGCATCGTCGCAGGCACGCGCTCAGTGTTACTCATACAGTCTCCTCTTATGGAAATAGGCTCTTTACCCATACTATTTTCAGGTTTGTTTTAGGTTTATGATAGCATCTGGTAATAAGTTTGTGAGCGAACTACTAACGCGGCTTCGCCTCAGACCAGCTAGTCATGAGTTGACTTGAATTTATTGATAGGGTGATGATCTCAATCGTTTGCGGTTAAAAATTTTATGTACGAGACAAAATCACAAAAACCAATACCTTCCTTCATATTCGCTAAGCGTCTGATCCTGCATTTATTTATCGCGTTAGGCATGCTAACGTTATCACTTGGCATTGGAATAGCGGGTTATTGCACCTTTGAACAACTCTCTTTGATAGATGCCTTTTTGAATTCTGCAATGCTT
Organism: Methylococcaceae bacterium; assembly: GCA_947505105.1. GTDB lineage: Bacteria > Pseudomonadota > Gammaproteobacteria > Methylococcales > Methylomonadaceae > SXIZ01. The sequence continues at coordinate 20,736 of CANNKG010000070.1, forward strand.
TTGGGTGGCATGGGTCCTGTTAATCCCCCGATTACTTCAGGAGGTAAATTTTTTGCCGGGCTTTATGCGCTATATGCTGGATTGGTTTTCATTGTTACTGCAGCACTTATTTTCACACCCATCGCGCACCGCATACTTCATAAATTTCATTGGAATGTTTAAAAATAGGTTTTGTGGCAAAGTTTCATAAAGGCACAACTGGTGGTATTCAATCAGATTAATTAAACACTACTGGTTGTGCCAATTTTAAACTTTGTAACACTACCATTGAATACTAATTAAAGATGTCAAATTTGGCGACAAGACTTTTATTTTCATGCAGAGTTGCCTGAGTAGCATCTGTTTTTATTTTGCGCACTATAAGTCGAATTCTAAATTTCCAAATGACAGCCTAAATCCACTACGCGATGGGCCGGAATATTAAAATATTCCATCGGGCTGGTTGCATTACGATTCATCCAACTAAACAAATATTCACGCCAGAGCGCAAGGCCAGGACGAACTGTAGGGATCGCAATTTCACGACTCAAGAAGAACGAAGTTTGTTCCATGTCAAAACTTAAACCATGTTGTTTGCATAGAGCTAACGCTTGCGGTACATCGGGATCTTCCATAAAGCCGTAATTGGCGATCACGCGATAAAATTGCTCCCCTAAGTCTACAATTTCAATGCGTTCATCGCGTCGTAAATAGGGTTCATCCACGATATTAAGGGTTAGAAACACAATGCGCTCATGCATGACTTGATTGTGAGCCAAATTATGCAGAAAAGCTGTAGGAATAGTTTTACTATTGCTCGTCATAAATACCGCTGTGCCTGAAGCTTGTAGGGTGTTTGCGCTACGTTTGCCAATTACGGCATTGGCATTCAACGGCATGACTTCTTCTAAGCGTTGATGAACTAGTTGCTTACCTTGTCGCCAAGTCAGCAACACAGTAAATATCACGGCTCCGAGCGCTAAGGGCAGCCAGCCACCACTGGTGATCTTATGTAAATTTGCGCCAAAGAAAGCGCAGTCCACAACCAAAAATACCATGATAGCAGTAGCTACTTTAGCCCAGTGCCATTGCCAGCCATAGTACATGACAATGCCGGCGAGCAAGGTCGTAACCACCATGGTGCCGGTGACAGCGATACCATAGGCAGCGGCCAATCCGCTCGATGACTTAAACGCTATCACCAGCAGCAATACCCCGATCATCAAGCCCCAATTTACGATGGGGATATAAATCTGGCCGATTTCATGGGCAGAAGTATGGCGGATTTGTACGCGCGGTAAAAAGCCTAATTGAACAGCTTGCTTGGTAAGTGAAAATGCACCGGTGATAACCGCTTGCGAAGCAATAACTGTCGCTAAGGTAGCAAGTACAATCAACGGCGCCATGAACCATTCTGGAGCCAAAAGATAAAATGGGTTTTGAATCGCTTGTGGGTTTGTAATTAGCAATGCACCTTGCCCAAGATAGTTGAGCAGCAATGCCGGAGCCACTAAACCGAACCAAGCATAGCGAATCGGTGTTCTTCCAAAATGCCCCATATCTGCGTACAACGCTTCCGCTCCGGTCAATGTTAATACCACCGCGCCAAGGGCCATAAAGCTATGCAAAGGATCGATGCGAAAAAAATCCCAAGCGTGAGTAGGGATTATGGCATGAAACACGGCGGGATATTTTGCGATACCCATAATACCCATGCCGGATAATACCAAAAACCACAGACACATCACAGGCCCAAAGAATTTACCGATCAAGTCTGTACCATGGTATTGAATAGCAAATAAAATCACCAAAATGAACAGCGCCAGCGGGATTATGAAGGTCTGTAATTGTGGCGCAACCACACTAATTCCCTCAACCGCACTCAACACGGAAATGGCTGGAGTAATGATGCCGTCGCTGTAAAACAAAGAAGCTCCCAGTAAGCCCGCTGTTAAAGCAGCTTTAGCTAACCAGCTGCGATCGCCGGTCAAGCGATGCGTTAACGCGAGCAACGCAAGAATACCGCCTTCACCCTGATTGTCTGCACGCATGATAAATGCCAGATATTTTAGCGACACCACTAACATAATCGACCAAAAAATGACTGATAATATACCTAGTATATTGTCAGAGGTGAGTGCTGGTGCATATTCACCTAAAAAGCATTCTTTTAACGCATATAAAGGACTGGTGCCAATATCGCCATAAACGACTCCAATCGCACCAATTATTAAGCTAAATTTTGAAGTTTGTTGCATATTAATAGGCGGATTCAACTCCGAAGTGCAATCGCCAATAATAGGATATTAAGGAAGGCTAACTGATATAGTGCCAAGCTTTTTTCTATCCGACTAAAGACGAGAATGAACTTGAAAGACTACCATCAGTTAACCCAAGCACTAAGATACCA
>CANNKG010000071.1 GCA_947505105.1 Methylococcaceae bacterium
CCAAAAAGGCGTGAAGATGAGTAAAATGGCATTTAAAGCTATTAGCCATAGGATAGAAAGAGACGCATCCCTACCGAAATACTACATGACTATCCAGCCTCAAATTTAAACAGAATTAATGGAGGTTATTTTTTGCGAGTTACCTAACTAGAAATTTGCTGACAAAATCGACTCTTTTCACATAATTCAAATATTCAATGCATTTAATTTAATCCGTCTTAACAAAATGGCCTACCTTGGAGGTTTAAATGAAAGAACAGGAGTTGTTTGAAAGTATCTTGAGCGCGCCCAATTTCGGGACGTTGATTGTTTTCATTGCCGCTGATATCCGTGAATATTTATGTGCAGAGCGATTTACGATCTATCAAAAGGGGCGGGATGATGATGAAGTCGTCTCGAGGTTTAAAACCGGGAATGAATTTAAAGAAATTCGTGTTCCATTAGGCACCAGCTCAATTGCCGGTTATGTGGCGCTTAGTCAGCAGCCTTTGTATTTTAGGGATGTGTATATTCTGGCAGATCTGCAAAAGATTCATCCGAATCTAACTTACGATAAATCCTTTGAACAAATATCGGGCTTTCGAACCAAATCAATGATAACCGTCCCAATAAAGCAACATAATGTGCTATTGGGGGTCTTGCAAGTGCTTAATAGGCTGGGAGGAGGTGAGTTTTCCAATAGTGATGCCAGTCGGGTGTTGGGGCTTGCCGATATTATTGGCAAAAAATTCGCTAAAGAGTTGGATACTTCGCTGCGGCCTTATGATCATTTAATTCAACAAAAGTTGATTACGCCACTGCAGTTAGAGGAGTTGGAGCGCAATGCTGCTAAACTGAAGCTTCATCCAAGCCAGCTGATGGTCAGGGAATTGGAGATTGATGGGCATTTGATTGGTAAATCTCTTGAAAATTATTATCAAGTTCCTTATCAGCCTTACGATGCCAGCATTAAATTACCTCGGGAATTACTCGATAAAGTCTCTCACACCTATCTTAGGAAACAATTATGCATGCCGATCATGGGCAATATCCGTGAAGCCTATATTGTCATCGATGATCCGACCGATCGTACTAGAATTATGGAGTTGCAGAAGGTTCTCGGTATTGAGAATGTCATTATTCGTTTATCGTTACCTATGGATATTCACAATTTTTTAGGACTGGATTTGCCCGTTAAACAACCCGAGTTAAGCGAAATAGTCGAGCTTTTACACGAAGAGGATACAGTAGTTGATAACCTGGGTAATCTCGATGATCGTGTGCTATTGGATCCGGATGCGGCTCCGGTTGTTCGACTTGTTCAAAAAATAATCCATGATGCGGTTCAGTTAGGCGCATCTGATATCCATATCGAGCCGGGTCGAGAAAAGACGCCAACTAGCATACGCATGAGAGTCGATGGTATTTGTCGTACCATTCAGAAAATACCGGCCCAATACAGTGAATCGGTGTTATCACGCATAAAAGTGATGTCCCGATTAGATATGTTTGAACGCCGTAAGCCGCAAGATGGAAAATGTAAGCTGAAATTAGGTGAGCGCTTGGTAGAGCTTCGAGTGGCAACGATTCCGACTGTTAATGGTGAAGGTGCGGTGTTGCGAATCTTGAGTAATGCGAGTGCTTTACCCATCAAAAAGCTCAACTTGAACGCCCGCAATCTCTCGGAAACCCTTAAATTAATCAATTATCCTCATGGGATTTTTTTGGTGGTGGGGCCGACAGGTTCAGGTAAGACCACTACTTTGCACGCATTGCTGGGATATTTGAATACTTCCGAAAGAAAAATATGGACTGCAGAAGATCCGGTCGAAATTACCCAAGAAGGTTTGCAGCAAGTACAGGTGATTCCCAAAATTGGTTTCGATTTTGCTGCTGCAATGCGCTCTTTTTTACGAGCGGATCCCGATGTTATCTTAATTGGGGAAATTCGTGATCGTGAAACGGCTCATATTGCTATTGAAGCGTCCTTGACTGGGCACTTAGTGTTTTCAACGCTGCATACCAATTCCGCCGTCGAAACGGTCATTCGCCTACTTGATTTGGGTCTTGATCCTCTGAATTTTGCAGACGCCTTGTTAGGTGTATTGGCGCAGCGTTTGGTTAGGCTCTTATGTCGATACTGTAAAACCGCTTACCATCCTGATGCAGTCGAAATTGAAAGGCTTCAGCAGGTTTATGGTAATGGGCTATTTTCGAAATTAGATTTAAAAAATATAAAGCAACAGCTTATAGAAACGCATGGATTAGGATGCTTTACTGGACTGGATTGTGAATCTGAGCGGGTTATTCTGTTTAAAGCCGTTGGTTGTCCTCAATGTGATCATACAGGTTACAAAGGGCGTATTGCTATTCATGAATTACTGGTTGCAAGTCCTGAACTCAAAGTGCTGATTGGAAAAGGTGCAAACGTCAATTCGCTTCGACATCAGGCGCTAGAAGAAGGAATGATCAAGTTAATTCAAGATGGTGTCCTAAAAATACTGTCTGGATTGATAGATCAAAGTCAGTTGTATAAAGTCGTTGCCGAACAATAATTATGGCTAGGCATTACTGTGTTACATCAGCCTCTACGAAGGTAAAGAGTCGGTCGATTGCAGCATGTGCTTCATCCATGCCAGTGATTTTCAACGCTGAAAATAACTGCAAGGAAGCGTCAAAGTTTAATGTGTGTAATTGTTTTTGGACACCCAATAAGGTCGATTTTGCTACACCGTAGGTCAGTTTATCGGCTTTGGTTAACAAAATATGTGCCTTTAGATTGCGGGCTTTACACCATTCGAGCATTTGCAGGTCAAAATCGGTCAATGGATGTCGCACATCCATGACTAAAATGATGCCGCATAGCGATTTACGTTTGGCTAAATAAATTTCCATCATTTTATGCCAGTCTTTTTTAACGGCGAGTGGCACTTTTGCAAAGCCGTAGCCCGGCAAATCTACAAAACGCATAGTGGTGTTAATTGAAAAAAAGTTCAATAATTGCGTACGTCCTGGTGTTTTGCTGGTTCTGGCAAGTCCCTTCTGTCTGGTTAGCATGTTAATGGCGCTCGATTTACCGGCATTTGAACGGCCTGCAAAAGCCACTTCAAGACCGTCATCTGAGGGAGCGTTTCCGATTGCCGAAGCGCTGCTTAAAAATTTAGTTTGATGATAAATAGGATTCATCGTTATCTCGCTTAGATACATTAAATAAGGTAAAATTCAATAATTGCTACAACTTCTGGAAATTTTCACTTCTTAGCCTTAATTTATATTTTTAAGGAGATGAAGTGCGGCAGAGACAAAAAATCTTTGGGATGAGGAGTGGTTCCACATTCAGATTGAATTTATTTTGGTCTCTTTAATTTCATTTATGTAATTCCATAAGGGGAATTTGATGAAAAAATTATTATTTTTTTTCGTTTCTTGGTTACTTGTTGCTATGACGAGTATTTTACACGCCGAAAGCACTCCGGCGGCGGGAAAAGAAAAATCCGCAGCTTGTGTCAGTTGTCATGGTGATGACGGCAATAGCCAAGTGAACACTTTTCCCAAGTTGGCTGGGCAGCATGCTTCCTACTTGGTAAAACAGCTTAAAGCTTTTAAATCCGGCGCGCGAAACAATCCGATGATGGGGCCGATGGCGGTTCCCCTGAGCGATCAGGATATGTTGGATATATCCGCATACTATGCCGCTCAGAAACTTGTCCCAAATCCTGCGCCTGAATTGGATCAGGAAGCCACCGCCGAGCAGACGAAACTAGTCGAAGAGGGTCGCCATTTGTATCGTTACGGCGATTTAAATACCCAAGTGTCTGCTTGTATTTCCTGTCATGGTCCTTACGGTGATGGTAACAAGCCAGCCTCCTTTCCAGTGTTAAAAGCGCAACATGCCGATTACTTAGTCCAGACTTTGATGGACTTTAAAACCGATGCGCGTTCCAATAATCCGGAAAATATGATGCACATGATTGCCAAAAAATTAAGTGATCGGGAAATTAAAGCGGTTTCTTATTATTTGGCCACTTTGAAATAGTTTATTACTGAGGGAAATTTAATCATGTTTTCTAAACAAATGTTATATATGTTTTTCGCGATGATTTTTGCCGGATTGTCGACGGCTTTGTATGCCGAGGAAGGCTATGAACTGATTACACCTCCTCAACCTACTCAGCATGCCGACAAAATTGAAGTGATTGAATTTTTCTGGTACGGATGCCCGCATTGTTATCATCTGGAGCCAGAGGTGGCCAAGTGGCTGAAAACCAAGCCTGCTAATGTAGAGTTCATTCGGCAACCGGCGGTTTTTAGTAAAGCGTGGGCGGATCATGCCAAGGCCTTCTACACTGCGGAAGCTTTAGGAGTCTCAGAGAAAATTCATGCAGATTTTTTTGATGCCGTTCAAAATAAGAAAGAAGCGCTGCAAACTGAAGCTGATCTTGCTAAGTTCTTTGTGGCTCACGGTGTGGAGGAAAAAGCTTTCCATGACGCTTATAATTCCTTTTTGGTCGATGCCAAATTACGGCAGGCAAACACCATGGCGGCACGTTATGGAGTGACGGGCGTGCCTGCGCTTATCATCAATGGTAAGTATAAAACGACTGGGGCGTTGGCCAAATCACAAGAAAACATGTTTAATGTAGTCAATGAGTTGATTAAGAAAGAAAGCAAATAATCTTGCTTATACGAGTCATTTTTTGTAGCTCGTCTTTTGGCGTTCGAGTCGCTGGATAATATGTGCGATCTTTGCTCATCAAGTCAGCAAAGATCACATTTCAGTGAGACAATATCAGTTTTTTGACTGGCCACGATCATAGTGTATGACATCAAGTTTTAGCATGAATGTCATCGTCGCAAATTGGTGTTAGTAATTCAGGTTCGGTTCTTGGGCTCCGATATATAATATCGGCTAACACTTTTCAGTTACTATTATTTGATTATAGAATTAACTCTTTAGTCGCGTTTAGTAGTAATGTTTTGATGACTAATTTTACCTGTATAACTAAATATGTGTCACCTAACAATGTACACTAAATACTTGAACAGTTTATTGTCTCATCCGTAGTTCAAGAGATAAATAACTCAAGTTAGATGATTGATCTATTTCTGGAATCTGTTTATGAATTTGTTTAACAAGTCCGATGCTGTCGAAATCGATGAAAATAAATGGAAAACTAAATATCAAAAATTGCTTGACGAACATGAGCTGAATCAAAAAAATTATGAAGATGAACAGGAAGTGTTATGCAAAACCATCGTTCGGCTATCTTTAGCGACTAAAGGCTTAGATAAACAACTCGATCCGCACCTAGATAAAATTCGGAAACAATTAAAATCAGGCGTCAAGTCAGCTGGTTTAAGAAGGGCTTTGGATGAATTCAGTAATGCATTATTAACGCTTGAAGATGCTCGCTATGAGGAAAAATTAGCCGATACCACGCTACTGTTTGAGTTCTTGATAACACTATTTCCGCAACAAAAATCAGCATTAAAGCTAATTCAAGATCAATGTCAAAACTTTACGTTTAAAACTTCTAAAGATTTGTTCCTTGCTTTATCAGACGTTATCCAATTTTCACCTCCTGCCACGTTGGCAAAAAATGATGCATTGTCGACACAAACGACCAATAATTATGGCGGTATTGATACTGAAGCTATTGTCGAGCAATTACTCAAGTTATTAGAAACTATTGAAATACCAAAAGCATTTGAGTTACAAGCTAAGGAATTAACTGAGCAATTTAAACAAAGTGCGTCCTTTGAGTCACTGCAAATACTCATTAGCGATTGTATTCAACTCTTACAAGAGGTTAAAAAGCATCAACAGCTAGAGCATAAAGAAATGGCAGTGTTTTTGTCGAACTTGACGGAACAATTAAATGAACTAGGATTAGCTGCAACGGGTGCGAATGTTGCGGCTCAGATTGCGGCAAAGAAACGAAATTTATTAGATCAGTCGGTTTCGGCTCAGATGGTTGATTTACAGAAAAGTTCAGAAACTGCAACGAGTCTTGAGCCACTTAAGAAACTAATTAATACGCGTTTGTTAAGTATTGCTTATCAAATTCAAGAGCATGCGAAAAATGAGGACTTTCAGCGACAAGAAAATGAAAAGCAACTCAATACCTTAACCCAAAAGCTGGCTATTTTGGATGCCGAGTCTAAAGAGTTAAAAAATAAACTCATTATCGCTCATGGTATGGCAATGCGTGACCCACTGACGGGGCTACCCAATCGTTTAGCTTATGAAGAGAATGTTAACATAGAAATAGCGCGTTGGAGGCGCTATCATACCCCGTTAACCATGGTGGTCTGGGATATCGATTTCTTCAAAAAAATTAATGACACTTATGGTCATAAAGCGGGTGATAAGACACTTATCATTATTGCAAATTTACTAACTGAGCATTGCCGGGAAACCGATTTTGTGGCACGCTTAGGTGGGGAAGAGTTTATTATGTTATTGCCGAATACCGATGGGGGGTCGGCACTCATTTTGGCTAACAAAATTAGAAATATTATTGAGAAAACAGGATTTAATTCGGGGGGGAGTCGGATTGCAATTACGATTTCCTGTGGATTAAGTCAGTTTCATCAAGCTGATAGTGGCGAGTCGGTGTTTGAACGTGCAGATCAAGCACTCTACAAAGCCAAAGCTGAAGGGCGTAATCAATGTGTCTTAAACTAGTTTCAAATTGAGCTTCAATTTCATTATTTTTGGCAAACGATAAAATGTCGAATAACAATTCCGATAATTCAGTCGATTTAGTTAAATTGCTTTACAAGATTGTAATTCAATATGGAATTTATACTCAAAAATCTAATAAAAACTTAGATAATTATATTAGTGGTATTACGCATGCCTTAAAAAAGGGTGGGGATTTTCATCGGTTAATGCCAGATTTGGTTGCAATGTCCAAAACATTATCGCATCTAATCCAAGCTAAACAGTTGGCAACAATAAATCCCAGCATTATAGAATATTTGATGTATCGAGTCGGAATTAATGCTGATGATAGGCTCAATCAAGTTGTTCATGGTTTGGAAACCCAGGAAATTAAATCAAACGAACAGCTGTTCACCGAGCTTGATAGGGTATTTTTTAATGCAATAGCGCCAGTTGATTCCGAAAAAGGTGGTCATCATCAAAAACAGCTTTTGTTTATCAATCGTCTAGCGCCATTGCTTGCAGATTCAAATATTCCACCTAAATACAAACGACAATATTCCGTACTAAAAAAATGTATAGATAACGGTAATGCCGGTGTCGATGGGTATGATGAGACTATCGAAAAAGTGATCAGTTTCTTATTAAAAATTATTAATCATGCCCAGATTGAGCAGCAAAATATTAAAGGTATTTTGACTAAAATGTGTGACGAATTGATCCTAATTGAAGAAAAGACGGAGCAAGTCACCGTTGAAAATCAGCATTCCATTGAGAATAGAACTGAATTCAATCAAGAACTGAATATTCAAGTTAATCACTTGTTGGAAAATACTCATAAGGCTTCAGAGTTGGCCGATTTACAGCATAGTCTCAGCCAATTATTGGCTCAAATGAGCGTTAAGATTGAAACACAGCAATTATCGGAAGAATTGTTGCATACATCCGTTCAACAGCAGTTGCTTGATGTGACTGAAAAATTGCAAGCAACTGAGGCTGAAGCCAATTCGCTACGTAATGAATTAGAACTTGCCTATAACTTGGCTTTGCAGGACGCTTTGACCGGATTGGCCAATCGACTCGCCTACGATCAACGTATTGACTATGAGAATAAACGTTGGCGGCGGATTCGGCATCCTTTATCATTGATTGTCTGGGATATTGATCATTTCAAAAAAATTAATGACATTTATGGGCATAAATCGGGTGATAAAACCTTGGTTTCAATTACCCAGCTTATTATTCAAAATTGCCGTCAAGGTGATTTTGTAGCGCGTTATGGCGGTGAAGAATTTGTGATGTTATTGCCCAATACTTATGCTGAACAGGCATTTGTTCTGGCTGATAAAATACGTCATTTGATCAGTAACGCCAATTTTAATGCGAATAATGAGACTGTTCAGATTACTGTTTCGGCGGGTATTCATCAATTCGTTGTTTCAGATACTTGTGAATCGGCCTTTGAGCAGGCTGATAAAGCCCTTTATACAGCTAAGATGAATGGTCGTAATCAGTGCAAAATTTCTGATGATCTTACCACATTAAATCATCTGGAATGATGTACGCAGCATAAGCATCATCTTCTGCAGACTGAGCTCCATTCGGTTCATTAAAGACCAACACGGTATTTGCGTCACGAGTCTTAATTCTTTGTGCAATTTCTGCGGTCACGACTTCATAATGCTCATCAAGTTTGACGATAGCTAATAGCCCATGGCTGATAGAATTGCGCATTTCCTCTGAAATATAGAGTGTTTTGACTTTATTATGGTCATTAAAATGATAGGCGATGCCATTGGCGTCTTGCGTTTGACGGTTCAACTCGATTAATTGCCGGATTTGCGCAACCAGAGCTTTTTTTTCAGCAGCAGCCTTGTTCTGCAAATTTAATTCTTTATCGCGTAACTGTTGTTCTATTTTGGCTTGTTGAGCTAAAGCTTTCGCTTCATCAAGGGCCTGTTCGGCACTATTGCGCTGTTGTTTTACTTGCTTATGTTTTTCCGATCGAATTTGTTTAGCTTTGGCATCAGAGGCTAAACCTGATTTTAATAATTGTTCCTGTAAGGATAATTTTTTTTGACTCATGGGGAAACACGTTTAGGGTTAATCTTTTAAAGATATTTATTATATACTTCGTCTTGACAAAATCCCGGCAGATTTTTAGCGTGAATGATAGGGATGCACATCATTTACTTGAATGATCTGGTTTCCCTCTGAGGTAGATAACTAAGATGGGAAAAAGCGTACAAGTTATTTGGGGTATCTTCTTGAGAAGTTAACGTGTCATGTAGACATATAAATAGTCGCTATTTTTGAATGTGGCGGATTGTCCGTATAGCAGTCCCAAAAATAGCCTTAATCATTGGCTGAAACCATGAATGACAATAATTTACTAAAAATTTCAGGTTATAAACAACTCAAGAAACTACGGACGGCGCTTGCAATTTATCAAGGAACCAAGCTACTTTCTACGCTGCAACAAGAAGCCGAAGCGACGGTTTCTCATGATCAGACTAAACGGGTTACTTATTTAACTAATCTATTTTCTCGAATTCATCGGGAGATTTTTCAGGATTGGAAAGAGCAGGCCTCAGTGATTCATCGGCCTGGTTCGATGACTGATCCCAATCGAAGACGAGAATTCCGCGAAACGATCGAGTGTCTGGTGTTGGATGGAGATGCTAATAAAGACAGTGCTATTTTTGATAATAATGGTTTCGTGATTAGAACCGAAGATATCGCAGATCGTCTGGCTACGTTTTACCAAAAAATGCGTAATGTTAGGCCGTTTGCTTATGGCAATCGGGTCACGCTCGATTTTTTTATTACTACGCTGAGTAAGCTTCCGGCGATTAAAAGCGTCTATGAAGAGGGCATCGATTTTCGCCGGATTGATACTTGTGACGCCATTGCTTTACACGATCCGACCAGTACGCGCGATGAAATTCGTCTGGCTTTTGAGCATGCCCTGGATCCTACCCGCAGTAAAAGTTTGCAGAATATTCCGAATGGCTATGGAAAATGGCCTGAAAATAAAAAATTTGTATCAGGTATTCCGTTTCTGTCACACAAAACCCCCGATGGCATTGAGTGTCTGGTCTCGGTGACCGGAGGTTTAGTCCCATTGGCAAGCATCCGGAGAGAGCTGTTCATTGCAGGAAAGCATCTCGCTGATTATCCCTTAATAGCCGCTGAAAATATTATCGGTTATTTACCGAATACCGAAGACTTACGCAGTGCCGGTAAACATGAAATTGACGGTATCCATGTGGCCGAAAATGGCGCGGCGCCATTGTTTTGTTTGGACGTCAACATGTTGACTGGCCTTCGTTCGCCGGGTCATGCCGAATTAATCGATTTTCTCAAACAATGCGAAGGTGAGAAAACGCTAATTTTTGATCTGGTGAGTAACCCTAAGTTAAAGCCGAAAATGTTGTTGGCCGCCAACGGTGATCAACGACTTGAGCGGGCTGTTGAAATTGCTTATGAACGTTTGTGCAAAATCATCAAAATTCTTGGGCATGCCAAAGACCAGCTTTTTGAAGGTAAGTTGCCGGATCCTAACCCGCAATTATTTATGTCGATGGGGGGGGCGGGCTCCGGCAAAACCGCCGTTGAAGAAATGGCACATGCCAAGTGCGGTGTTAATTTTGTGATTGCCTCGTTGGACGAGTTTCGTAAAAAAAGTGATCTCTATCGGGTCCTTACTGCGGCAGGTCATCACAGTGATGACTATGTTTACGTCGAGCCGTTTGCCAATCGCTTACGTGATTCGGTTGCAGAATGTGCGAGAATCAACCACATTAATTTACTTTATGATGGTACTGGCATTCCTTTCCAGCCGCGCTACTCGACGATTGTCGAACAGTTTAAAACAGCGGGATTTCATACTCAAATTATCGCGGTCGATGCGTTTATCGTTAAACCGCAGGGCCGAGAGGGCGAATTGGTGAGATCCGGCGTGATCGGCAGTGTTAAGGAGCGGTATGAGACGACGGGGCGCGCCCTGCCGTGGGTGGTAACGGTTGATAAACATATTCGTGCGCCACGGTCATTTTTATATGCATTGAATTATCCTGCCCTCGATAAGATTTCACTATTTGCCAATGACGGCGAAAAAAATCGGCATTATTTGGTCGCCGAAAGCTTTGTTTTTACCGATCAGGACGTCAGGCTTTTACAAGAGCATCAAAAATCAGGCACGCTGGCTGATCATATCCGCATGCTTAGCTTGAAGAGTGATACATCCTTGTTGAAAAATTTGGTTAATGACGATGAGGTGAGTCTCAATGCATATTTCGCAAGAAATCCCACCTTTGAAGAAGCTAATGTCGCATATCAAATCTATCCGGGTAATCAAGGTAATCGAGTGTTGATCATTTACAATACGCGCCGGATGGTTGATTTTATTGAAAAGCGTCAATTAAATCCGCACGCTTCGGGAGAAGAAGGACTATTGCATAAATCGGAAGCGCTAGCTTTCCATATCGATCCATTAACCAGGGAGCCCTGGATGGTGAGATTACAAGGTTCATTACTGCAATAAGTATCCGGGGGCATGGCTAAATTTATTTTAGCTAGGTTATGCCTGCAGGTGTTATGGTTAGGTCTTGTTGCGGTTTCAATTTTCCTTCGAATAGCTGATGGGTTTGTTGGCCCATTTTGCGATCAGCGCGCCGAGCCATTTGGCCTCTTGTTTGGATCTCATTCCGACCAAGCTAATATTTTCAAGTCTATCGCCATGATTGGTGATGACAAAAGTAGTCCATGAGCCTGCTGAGCCGGCGGGAGTGCTCGACGATGGCGGGAAATAGTATTGTTCAATGCTGCTGACTGCAGAATGCGCAATAACAGTTGTTTTAGGGCCTAATAACGAATATTCCAGAATTTTCAATTGATGCGGACTGAGTTGGTATTGCACGCGATTCACAAATACCGTTGCTAAACAGTGAGCCCCAAATAGAAGAATTGCGCCAGGGATCAGCAGTATAAAGATTATCCCAAAAATGGTTATTTCGCCTTCGGCCAGTAACGCATAAATACTCCAGCCGCTTCCTATGATGCATAACGTACCCAGCAATGTTAGCAACCAGAGAGCTTTTCCGGAATGAATTGCATAATTGAGTACAGTATTTCCTGAGCTATCGAGTCTCAATGACCAAAATTGGGGACAAGAATCTTTGGGTGTCATATGATTTTGAAACCGTTTTTGGTGGGAGGCTGGCAAAAAGGTTTGCTATTAGCGTATTAAGGAAGTCTTTTTCACGTTCGATAGCACTTTTTTGAGCTATTTTTTGTGCTGATGCGCTAAAAATTTATCCAATTGATTAGCAAATGTCTGAATATCACGTTGGTTTAATGCTGCAGGGCCGCCGGTATCAATGCCGCTGGCGCGTAAAGTGTCCATAAAATCACGCATATTCAAACGTTCTTTAATGGTTTCCCGATTGTAAAGTTCACCGCGTGGATTAATGGCATGTCCGCCTTTTTCAAGAACTTCGTAGGCTAATGGAATGTCCCCGGTAATGACCAAATCGCCATTGTTCAGGTTGTTGATGATGGCGTTATCCGCAACGTCGAACCCTGACTTGACCAGTAAAAATTTGATATACCTCGAGGGTGGGGTGGGCAGCCAATGATTCGCTACCAAGGTAATCGTGATCGCTGTGCGCTCAGCTACGCGGAACAGAATATCTTTGATCGCTTTTGGGCAAGCGTCCGCGTCAATCCATATTTGCATACTATTCATACTGAGTAGCAATGAATACTTGATTGAAGTGAGGTACTTGTTTCTTCTTCAAGACCCTCAAACACATAGTCACAATACACTATGCAAATCGCGTTTTTGGTGATTTTAACAAGTTGGATTTTAGGCATAATTGAGAGAAGCATTTGATGATTGTCGATATTAACGCCTTAACTAACTATTTTCCATAAATTTGTCCTGAAACCGTTTTATGATTTTTATAAATTCAGGTGGTAGTCGTTCAAGCGCATTTCGGGCTATCTCTTCGGGAACGACTTTGTAAAAAGCCTCCGCGATACTGCCGGCGATACAGCTTATTGTGTCCGAATCGCCACCGAGTGATACCGCATTGCGCACGGTTTCTTCATAGCCACTAGCCTCTAAAAAACAGATGATGGATTCAGGCACAGACTTTTGACAGGACACCTCAAAGACATAGTCGGGACGTATTGCTTCTAACGTTCGATCAAGGTCATATCCAAATCGTTTGCTGAGCTCGTCTTTGATAATTTGCTTGTCAGAGCCGGTACGCGCAAGAAAAATAGCTAGGGCAACCGCTTGTGCGCCTTTGATTCCTTCCGGGTGATTATGGGTTACTTCAGCTGATTTTTTGGCGTTTTTTAATACCTCGTCAACCGAGTTGAAGGCATAAGCCACGGGTGAAACCCGCATTGCGGAACCGTTACCCCAAGAGTTATAAGGTTCAGAGCTTTTTGAATTAAGCCAAGCATAAAAACTGGAGCCGTAACCCGCTTCGTACTTGTTACCGAAGTGTTTTAAGGATTCGGCATAGCTGATGTTTTCCAATAGCGAGTGAGCCACGGCAACGGTCAAAATGGTGTCGTCCGAGAAGTGTGATTCACTACTAAACAGTTCGAAATTCGTTTCTTTGGTTGGGTGCCATTCAAAACGAGAACCTATAATGTCGCCAGCGATAGCACCAAGCATAAGTGAGCCTTTTGGAGAAATTTAACGAAAAGTATAGATTAAAAATCAATAACTAGCGCGAAATATCGGAATATTTAATAACTCAACGTTATATTTTTCGGGTGACCATGCTCAATAAAATAATGCTTTTCAAAATTTCATGGCTGTGGGAAATTGCAACCCGTAATATTCAGCAGCGTTCAGCAAAATCTGAGCATGAATGCAAGCTTGGGATGCAATGTGGATTTAAAATTGGATTGTTAAAATAAAAGCTTGCGAGATAACATCATCTGCTAGAATAAAATCGTTCGCTTGCACACGTAATTGATTTTATTTAGGCTACCGACTTTATCATGACTGTCAAACCCATTAGAACAATCTATCAGCTAAAAATCACGCTTGAACAATCGAAACCTCCGATCTGGAGGCGGGTGTTAGTTCCGAGTAATTTTCATCTTGGCAAATTACATCAGGTGATTCAAATTGCCATGGGCTGGACCGATACCCATTTGCATCTCTTCAACGCTCATCAAGTCCTTTATGCTCCGGCAGAGGATGATGAGTTTGAGATGGGGATAAAGTGTAAGGATGAAACCAAGTACAAGCTCTCGCAAATATTGACGAAGGAAAAAGAGAAGCTCCATTATGAGTATGATTTCGGAGATGGCTGGCGGCATATCGTGGTACTTGAGAAGATTTTACCGTTTGATTTAACGACCGTATTACCGTCGTGCCTTACCGGAAGACGTGCTTGTCCTCCCGAAAATTGCGGAGGAATCTGGGGATATGCGGATTTGTTAGAGATTATTACCAATACAGCACATCCTGATCATGAAGAAATGATGGAATGGGTGAGTGGTGAATTTGATCCGGTTTATTTCAACGTCACTGAGGTGAATGAGCTATTTGGGGAGGTTTTTTAGATGAGTCCCTATCGATTAACCAGCATTTCGACAAGCATTGCCGAAATCCAGAAACCTGAGAAGATGAGCTTTAAATTACATGTTTTTGGTTTTGGATTCCGGTAGTGCCTGCTTATTGATGCTATCTGAATAACAATATCAATGCTAAATGGGTCTTAGTTTGCTTATCTTGCAAAGATCTTTATGTGGATTGAATTATATTTTGTAACGAATCTGCTACCCCCTTAGTGTGAGCGGCTGTTTCAACAGTTTGAGCACTATAATCTTCGATTGATGCCAGCATACCCGATAAATTTGCCACTCCCTTTGAATGATTATCGATCGATATGGCGACGTCTTCGATCTTTTGTGCCAAAGATGAGATATCGTTACCAACTTCACACGCATTTGTACGCGTCTTTTCAGCAAGTTTACGAACTTCATCCGCCACCACTGCAAATCCACGGCCCAGATCACCAGCTCTAGCAGCTTCGATAGCGGCATTCAACGCTAAAAGATTCGTCTGATCGGCAATTTGCTGAATGATTTCTACGACACTTTGGATACGATTACTCGAAGAGGTGAGGTCTCGAGCGCTATTAGCGACTTCTTGAGTTTGCAGTGTCAGTTTAGAAACAGATTCGCTTGTCACATGAATTACGCTTTTTTGATCTTTAATTTTTGAAGTCAATCCATCTACTGATGCATAAAGATCATTTGCGCTACTTGTCAACTGTACTTCTGTTGTTTTGCGTAATTCATAGGATTTCCGTAGTGTTTCGCCCAAAGTATTAAGCCCTTTGACCACAGAAATAATATTATCGTCAAAATTACTCGGGTCTAGGTGATTAGAAAAGTCTTGATTTTGGAAATACGCAATTTGTTGCACAATAACACGGGATAATCCTGCCATTTTGCCAATTTGTCGATGTAAAAAGAAAGCTTTAAATTCTGCAAAATGCACCGTAAAATTATCCGTAAATTCATCATGATAGGCAGCATTATCGGCTATCCGAAAAAAGAAAACACCTGTCAATGTTTGGTTAAGATTCAATCCAAGAATTTCACCAAAGGTTGAATAACCGGCAACTTCAGTATCACCAAATATTCGCGCCATGCCCGATAATTCTTTATCGTTACAAAGTCTACGTAAAATACAGTCATTAAGAATACCGGCAAAAGGCAAACAAGGTTTATTTTTCAAAAAATTACGATAATCTTGCTCCGTTGTTTTGATTAACGGGGTCCGCCGAATTAACAGTAATTCATCGCCAGGTGCGACATCGCAATAAAAATCAATTCGACCGGTTGCGATATCAATGTTGGCAACGGAGCGCACAAATAATTCATCTCTGACCCGGATTGCGAAAGAATAATTACTTAATTGTTGATTTAACTCTGAATGGGAGCATTTCAGCTTTTCGCATAGTGCATGCATCAACGTCAACATATGCCCCTGTTGAGTGATAACTTGATTGATACAGCGCTTCTCAAGCGACGCGGAAAGGACTTGAAAACTGGTGCCTGTTGGTTCAAAGTTTTGACTTTTGAAAATACCGAAGCGTACATTAGGGACAAGTTTAATAAAGGTAATTACGGCATGATTTTGTAACGACTGCTGGCCATTATGGATCCAGGTATTGGAAAAATCCAATTTTCCACCTGCGGATCCACCGACAAACAGACAAGGGAATCGGCCCGATTCATAAAGAGCTTCCATAAAAAATGATTCGGAAGCCGATAATCCGTCAAAGGTAATAAGCGCAAGAGTATCTCGATGATCAATGGGAATATTGACTCTAAGCTGCATAATCTCCTGTTTCAATTTGTCGATTCTATTCCTAAGATTCATTGAAATATTACCTTTGCGCAAATCTTCACTAAACAAACGAACAGAGTGAATTTCAACGGCTGAAATAACGGTATGATCGTAAACACTGCAAAATAACTCGATCTTTTTGGTTGTTACTCGTGCAATAAAGGTCACTTTCATTCATATTGCAAAGTTCCCCTGCAGTAGAGCAAATCTGCATTGCCGCGTTCGGAAAATAATTTTTAATCGTATTGGCAACAGAATTAATGGCAACAGTCGGTGCAACAAAACCTATGATTAAGACAGGTTTAAACTTGAGAGCAGATAGCGCAGAATCTAAAGTATGTGAGTTGGTCTCAAGCGTAAAAACGCCTTTAGACGATTTTTTTTGCCTTGAGTTGAAAAAATTGAAAGACATAAAAACTCCGTTAATAAAAAAATTTAACAATCCATTAGGAGATTGTTTTGGAACGCAATCTAGTCAAGCTATTCAACTACTTTATAAATTAGTTGCAGGGCCCTTTCATATTCAAATTGATTGATGGCATGATTCAATGAGGCAAATTGCTTTTCCTCGAAAGTACAACGAAATAAAGCCTCGTTTTCTGCGAACAGATAAGAGGCTTCACTGTCATCATTCTTCAGTAGTTCTTTCAATTGATGCATAATCTCAGTAGCCTTTGAGGTATCAAGCATATTTTCGCTTTGATGACTATCTTCTGGTTGTCGTGAGATGGTTGTTTTCAGCTCTGCTATCATGACTGAATGCGCTTTTTCAAAAGCGTCGATTTTTGTTTTGATAATATTGGGCTCAACTCGATTAGCAATCATGCGCTCAAGTTCTGCGGCCATTGTTTGTAAACCTATCGCGCCAATATTGCCACTTACCCCCCTTGGCTGAATGCGCAAGACGCTCTGCCGATAAGTAATCTTGAGTGTCTAGCGCTAAGCGCAATGCTGTTGGGGTCTGCTCCTGATTATCAATGTAGGCACTTAACATCTTTAAATAAAATGCTTGATTACCAAGCACTCGACGTAAACCAAGTTCAACATCCAAACCGTCAATAACCGGTAAAACAAGAGGCTCTGGATGAGGGACTATTTCAGGATCTGCAATTTTTGCCTCTCGAACAACATCGTGCTTAGGCTCAATCCATTTAAGCAGTGTTCGAAATAATTCATCAGGATCAATCGGTTTAACGATATAGTCATTCATACCTGCGGCTATACAGCGGTCTTTATCCTGTAGCATGGCGTTAGCTGTCATCGCTACAATTGGCATATTTTGGAATGATTTGTTTTGACGAATCTCAATCGTGGCAGTAACACCATCCATAATCGGCATTTGCATATCCATTAATACAATATCGTAATGACGAGAGTTAATCATTCTTAATGCTTCTTGACCGTTATTGGCAACTTCAACCTCAAATTCGCTCAAAAGTTCTATCGCAACCTCCTGATTAAGGAGATTATCTTCTACCACCAAAATAGAAGCGCCTTTGATTGAGACTAGTTGTTCTTTGATAGTAGAAAAGTCAAGAGTAGTCGAACGAGATTCTTCGGTGTGATCACCTAGTAAGCGTGAAATAGTATTGAATAATACGGAAGGATTGACGGGCTTAATAAGAAAATCTTCTAAACCTGCGAGTTCGGCTTCAATTATCAGATCTTCTGCATTATAGGCTGTTACGATTACGAGGTGCGGAGCACGATTTAGAGGGAGTTCATGTATCGCTTTAGCGGTTTCAATTCCATTCATACCGGGCATCTTGATATCGAGAAATACAATTTCATAGTCTTTACCTAATTTAGCCGCATTTTGGATCTCAATAAGTGCTTCCTCACCACAAGTTACTTGATCAACATCAAACGACATGTAAGATAAATGTTCACTCAATACCGAACGTGCCACTTCGTTATCATCAACCACCAAAACATGCCTCCCTTGTAAGTCAGGCTTTAGAAGTTGTTTTCTGACTTTTTCATTGGATTTACCTAACCATGCAGTGAACCAAAATAAACTTCCCTTACCCAATTCGCTTTCTACTCCAACCTCTCCTCGCATTAGCGTGGCCAGTTTCTTTGATATTGCCAAGCCAAGGCCAGTCCCCCCGTATTTTCGACTGGTCGAGGTATCTGCTTGTTGAAAAGATTGAAATAACTTGGATTTTTGCTCATCAGAAAGCCCAATGCCCGTGTCACGGACACCGAAATGTAAAAGCACTTCCTCATCGGTTTCTTGTAGCAGTCTGACGCTCATTATGACTTCACCATGTTCGGTAAATTTGACCGCATTATTGGCATAATTAATCAAAATTTGACCCAGTCGCAGCGAATCGCCATTCAGATATAAAGGAATCTTTGGATCAATATCAAAGATCAATTCCAGATCCTTAGTGAGTAACTTCTCTGAAATCAGATTGGCAACATTGTCCATGATTTTATTGAGTTCAAACTCTTCACGCTCAATAGACAACTTACCCGCTTCAATTTTTGAGAAATCTAAAATATCATTAATAACGCCCAACAAATGCTTTGCTGATAACTGGATCTTTTTCACTTGGTCACGTTGTTTAGGCGAGAGTTCAGTATTCAATATTAGAAAGGAAATGCCGATGATTGCATTCATCGGGGTGCGTATTTCATGGCTCATGTTAGCCAGAAAGTTACTTTTTTCCCGGGTTGCTTCTTCGGCGACTTGTTGGGCATAGTTAGCTTTCTCTATCATCCGCAATAATTCAGCATTCGTTGATTCGAGTTTTCGCGTGTGGGAATCAATGCTTTTTTGTAAAATGATATTGCGTTCGAAAAGAGAATAGAACGATCCGGTATCGTTAACACTGTTTTCGACACGATCCATCAAAACCTTATTGATTTTGTGCTGAGCAAGTAGTTTGCGTTCAAGCTTTTCAATAATAATTGCCGATGCAGTATCATCGTTGTCAAGCATGATTATTCTCCAATCGCAACTGCGGTCAATGTTTGATTCACATGTAATCCATTGATTTGTTCGCCATAAGTAGAAAAACCAATGAAGTCTATCATCTTAAGAACCTCTTCTGCTTCTTCGACTAGATCGCTTCGTTGTAATTCAAATCGTCTAAAGACACACTCAAAACCAATCACAATTTTCAACGTAGGCATATCTTCGCGTAAGTTGAGTAGGTTTTCTTTGAGGTTTTCTATTACACCTTTTACTCGACCCACTCTAAGCACTAATCCATTATCGATCGCACAGTAAAACGAGATACTGCCATCGGGATTTACTTTCTGTATCGAACGAACATAGTCCGTGCCGCCAACCTTTAACATAAGTGGATTAGCACCAAAAAGTTTGGGCGTAAATTCGCTGATATCCACACCTACTGCAGCCGCATATTCTTGCGCAGGCGATTCGCCATTAATTTCGGTAACAGTACGTATCGCACCGTCACTTTCCGTCACCACTAAGCGTTTATTTGTCGCTTCAAAATTCTGAATATGAATGATTTTGAATGGCAGGGTTGTTTCAATTAATGTAATAGAGGCGGCATTTTTATAAAATTTACCGTTACTATAAACAAAAGTATCTAAAAATTGCTGGCCATCGCCCGCTGAGCCACCCACGAGGCTAACTCCGCCAAAGGCTGTGGAAAGTGAGGCCGCAGCAACTTCCTCAAGCAAAGAAAGGCCATCAATTAGCAAAATATTAAACATCCGACTACTGTCAAAGTCGCTATTCATGACAAGTTCGGATCTAAATTCGTTTGCTAAATTTTTAATTTCTGCAAAATTATACTCACTTAGCGGGTAAATTAATTTGGTATGGGCAACCAAATGCTTCGAGCTTAAACTTGCGCCGACAATTCCTCCTTCATTATAGCCAATCTCCGAACTGATTTCCCCGGCGGTCGTACAACCGATTACGGGACAATTAAAGACGCCTTGCAGAGCAGTTTCAATCAAATTCAGATCGTATTCGATAGAGGTGAAAAATATGACGAGGCTATTATCCTGGTCATATAAAGCCGCACAAAGCTCTTCAATAGCCTGAATGGGATCTTTTGCCTTAGAAGCACCTTTTTTTACCTTAAGTAGCGTCATAAATTAACCATAACATATGTTTTTAAAAAATATAACGTGCTGAAAATTGCAACCGGTGCAAATCACCGCTGCGACCATCACGCAATTGGCGCGAGCCATAAATGTACTCCATTCCTAACATCTGCTATTAAAAATAATGGGATAGAGGTTCATCTACCTTTGGTGATTTGTTGCTATTGTCGATGATTAAAAAATCGCCTCTATGACCAAGTCATTATTTTGGTTATGTTTGCCCTAAGCGTTGACACAAAAATTGTTAACCCTCAATATCCTAAGTCCACTGAGGTGAAGAGGGCGGGCAATTCTTGGTGTCAACTTTAGATGGCAGCGATAAAATGCTATTGCATTTGGTTTACTTGAATATGAAACTTAGAGTGCTGCCGTATAAAGGTTCGCAATATCTTGATCTGACGCCCGTCGTGGATTGTTGAAACCACACACGTCTTTTTGAGCATTCGCTGTCATTGTTGGGATATCGGATGCCTTGACGTCTTTTCCGTAACGTTTGCCTAATTCAACCAAATTAGCCGGAATGCCTACATCAGTAGCCAGTTTGTTGATAGCCTTCAGTGCAAGGTCAGCAGCATCGCGTTTAGAGAGACCGTCCGTATTTTCACCAAAATACTCTGCCATGTCTGCGAATCGATCAACACAGGCAATCAGATTAAAACGCGAGACATGAGGTAAGAGTACGGCATTACACTCACCGTGCGGCAGATCGTAAAATCCGCCAAGTTGGTGAGCCATTGCATGGACATAGCCGAGACCTGCATTATTAAAAGCTACCCCAGCCAAGTATTCAGCGTGGCACATACCTTCTCGAGCAACCAAATCTTGTCCATTCGCAACGGCGCGACGCAAGTGCTTGAAGATCAGCTTAAAGGCCTGGATCGCTGCGGCATCTGTCGTAGGCGTGGCAGCGATTGAGACATAAGCTTCCACGGCATGCGTCAGAGCATCCATGCCGGTTGCCGCTGTAAGTGCCGGAGGCATAGACACCATTAGTAATGGATCATTAATGGCAATGTTTGCCGTAATTCGCCAATCAACAATCGCCATTTTTACCAGTCGAGACATGTCGGTAATAATCGTAAAGCGAGTCATCTCCGAGCCTGTTCCCGAGGTGGTATTAACCGCCACGAATGGCAGAAAATCCTTGGTAGATTTATTGACACCTTCATAATCATGAATACGCCCACCGTTAAGAACGACCAGACCGATGGCTTTACCACAATCATGAGCCGAGCCGCCGCCTAACGTTATAAGACTGTCACAACCGTTATTTTTGTAAAAGTCTACGCCATCGGCAACATTGTTGTCCCGCGGATTGGGTACGGTTTCATCGAAAACCGCATAACTGGTACCCGCTGCATCAAGCTTGTCGGTAATCAGTTTGACGATTCCGGCTTTAACGATTCCCTTATCGGTCACAATTAACGGCTTGGTTCCACCTAGTGATTTGATGGCATCTGGCACCGCATTGGAAGATCCTAAGCCGGAAATGGTTTTTCCTGGCATAAAGAAACTGTAGGTGTTTTCTTGTTCGGACATGGCTTAATTCTCCATTTTTGTTGAAGTTAATCGTAAAACAGCATTTGGCAATTTTAAATTGGATATTTCGGTGTCAAATATAAATCTACATACACACATAAACTCAGCGCTAGTAAGACTAAAAAAAGTATAGATAGGATTTAAATTTACCAACTGAATAATGGAAATGAATGCAAAAACGTGATGAGATTCACATTTTTAATCACCATTCAAGTTATTGAATATTTTCAATATTGTTATTTGGCATTCAATACGCGCCGAAAAAAGTAATTTTAGAAGAATTGGGGTGTTGATTTATTTACCGCTTTAAATGTAATTATGGTTAATATTTATGGAAACGACACAAACAAAAAAATGTGTATTTTTTGATAGCGTGCGGCAAGAGGTGCCAGCTATCCAAGCGCTTTATGTGCCAGTCGATAATGATTGCTTGCACACAATAGGACGATGGGTTATAGAAAATTAACGTTTGAGTGTAATTTGTATTTTGTGCAGATACTATGTATAAGGCTGGTTCAATCGGCGGATTCAACTCCGAAGTGCAATCGCCAATAATAGGATATTAAGGAAGGCTAACTGATATAGTGCCAAGCTTTTTTCTATCCGACTAAAGACGAGAATGAACTTGAAAGACTACCATCAGTTAACCCAAGCACTAAGATACCAG
>CANNKG010000072.1 GCA_947505105.1 Methylococcaceae bacterium
ACTCAGTCAATTTAATTATGGCGGGTGTAGTTCAAAAAAAACCGTTCGTGGTGAGCTTGTCGAACCATGAACCGCAAATCCTTCGACAAGCTCAGGACGAACGGGGTATTTATAAGTACTCGACAAAACAAAATTGACTGAGTACTAGGATGTCCATAAAAAACTTTCCGTAATAATATCGAATCGCCCAATTTATTATCTATTCACGACTATACTTGGCTCAATTAAAAATAGTGAAATAGCAGAAATATAATTTCAATATATTAACGAGTGAAGTCTTGTTCGTGAACGTTTGGATGATTCTATACACCTACGAATTGAGTACTTTGAGTCATTAGAATTCGGTAAGCTCCAAAAATATTCAAAAGGTGAATTATGAATTTTTCGATACAAACGCGGATTGGGGCTTTCATTGTTTTGATATTGCTATCGTTATCCCTATTAACATCGTTGATTTCGATCAAAAATGAACGTGACTTGGTAGAAGATTTAGCCATTGCTCAAACAAAATATATTGCTCAAAACTTTTTTGATGGACTAAACACGCTGATGTTAACAAGCTCCATGCGCGAAAGTGATATGTGGCGAAAAAAAATAAAGTCTCATGATGGGGTTAGTGAGGTACGCCTAATCCGTTCCAGTTTGTTTGCTGAGCATAACGGATGGGGGACTTCTGAGCAAAAAGTACGTGACAATCTTGATGAAAGAGCACTAAAAGGTGAAGAAGTTGTTGAACTGACTGAGAATAGTGATGGGCGTGTTATTTCGGTATTACAACCCATTCGTGCTAAATCCAATTTGAATGGAATTAATTGCATCAGTTGTCATGCTTTTCCAGAAGGTAGCATTTTAGGGGTCGTGCGGATAGATTATTCGTTAGTCAAATTGGATGCTCAAATTGTGCATTCGAATATCTTAGGTTTACTGGGTATTTTTGTATTAGGGGTTATTTCGGCCTTAATATTGACACTATATATAAATCGGGGAGTCCTTCGACAATTGGGTGGGGAACCTGTTTACGCGGCACATATCGCAGAGCAAATTGCTAATGGCAAATTGGATAATATCATTACGCTTAAAAAGGGTGATGAACGAAGTATTCTAGCAAATATGCGAAATATGCAGCAGCAATTGCTTAAGCGTATCACCCAGGAAGCTCTCGAAAAAGCCGAAGCTCTACGGATCAAAAAGGCCCTTGATAGTGCATCTTCAAGCGTTATGATGGCTGATGTAGATGACAATATAATTTATGTCAATGACGCGCTTATTCAAATGCTGACAGAGGCAACAATGGATATTCGCAATGAATTGCACAATTTTGATGTAGCTAATTTGCTGGGCTCCAAAATTGATATTTTTCGTACGACTCAAGTCAGTTCTTTAGAAGAGTTAATCCACATAAAAACCACCTTTCGTTCCAGTATCTTAATCGGTGATCGCTATTTAGACTTTGTTGCAAATCCCGTATTAGATGAAATGGAACAACGCGTAGGCACCGTAGTTGAATGGAAAGATAGAACCCTGGATATAACAATTGAAAATGAAATCAAGGCCATTATTGAAAATGTCAAAGCTGGCGTTTTAGATAGTCGGTTAGATACTCATAATAAAAGCGGATTTCATTTGACTTTGAGTGTTGGTATTAATGAATTAACAAATATCATTGAAAAAGTTTTAAAAGACATTGCTGATGTCATGCAATATATGGCTGCAGGTGATTTAACGCATCCTATTACAAGTGAGTATGAAGGTGTTTACGGTAAATGTAAAAATGATATTAATTCGACGCTTGCTAAACTAAAAGAAGTATATTCACAAATAAAAGATTCGGCTGAATTTGTTAACAATTCTTCTCAGGAACTGGCTAACGGAAATAATAATCTTTCGAAACGAGCTGAAGAACAAGCCTCAAGCCTCGTGAAAACAGCTGCCAGTATGCAGGAGTTAACCAGCACTGTTAAAAATAATGCCGATAATTCTCAACATGCAAATTTAGTAGCCAATAATGCTCAAAAATTAGCGCAAAAAGGCGGATTAATTGTGAGTTCTGCCGTTAAAGCGATGCAAGAAATCAATGAAAGTAGTAATAAAATTGCCGCTATTATTGGTGTCATTGATGAAATAGCGTTTCAAACAAATTTACTGGCATTAAATGCTTCAGTTGAAGCGGCTAGAGCAGCTGAACACGGGCGCGGTTTTTCAGTCGTGGCAACTGAAGTGAGAAATCTTTCGCAGCGAAGTTCAGCAGCAGCTCATCAAAGTAAAGAACTAATTCAAAATAGCATAGAAAAGGTACGAATAGGAGCAGACTATGTTAATCAAACCGGAAATGCTTTAGCTGAAATTGTGGCTGGCGTAATTGAAGTTAATACCATTATTAGTGAAATTGCTGCTGCAACTATCCAACAATCATCGGGTATCGAACAAGTTAATGTAACGATTACAAAAATGGACGAAATTACCCAGCAAAATGCTGCGCTAGCAGAGCAAACCTCATCTGTAAGTATTGCAATGAGTGAACAAGCGTCAAGAATGTCGAGTTTGCTGGCTTTTTTTCGACTAGATGATGGAATCAGACATGCTACGTTAACCAATAATGTTCATAAAGTTATCTTACCTGATCAAAAAGTTAGTATTGATTTAGATTCTGCAATGCAAAAGCATATCGAATGGAAAATAAAGTTGCGTAATGCTATATCGAGACAAGAGACTCTCGATCCCGTAACGATTTCAAAAGATAATTGCTGTGATTTTGGCAAATGGCTCTATGGCGAGGGTAAGTTGCAGTATGAGCATAAACAAAGTTTTAAAGCGTGCTTGTCTAACCATGCACAATTTCATAAAGAAGCGGCTAAAGTTGCTGTAGCTATTAATGAAAGAAATTTTGATAAAGCAAAAGACATGTTGTCGTCTGACTCTCCCTATAGCAAGGTTTCTAGTGCTGTAGGATTGGCAATTACACTACTTAAAAATGACATAAAAGATGTTAGGTAACCTCACATAAGTCTGCCAATACCTTGGCGGAAGATTGGTATATCTTTCAAGGAAAATCGAAAGATTCGCCAATCATTTTTGAGGAAACCTATTTCACGTCATTAAATAATTACGAAACAGGTATTCGTCGTAGCCTGAATGTTGCCAGCGAAATCCAGGTTTTGACTTACCCATATCGCCTTCAAACATTTTCACCATTCCCTATATGCGTGAAATGTTCAATGTTTTAATTTTCCTGTTTGATATACTTAAACCTCATTAAGGAAGCTATGTTCCTGATGACGCTATTCCAAAAGCACCGATTGACCCTGCCTGAATTCAAGATCTAAAGCGGCTGATATTTTTTCGTTATAAACGGGACATTTTTTTGCCTAATAGTCATTAAAAACGCCTATTCATGGTAGATTTGCTTGAACCGGACTTAATAGAATTTTTATATCATGCCAAAACCTTCCGTAACACGTATTACCACCGCCCGAATTCCAACCGCCTATGGCGAATTTCATCTGAGTTATTACACCAACACCCTCGATAAAAAAGAACATTTAGCGTTTTACCTTGGCAGCGTCGATGACGTCGAAAATGTGTTCGTGCGCATCCATTCCGAATGTTTTACCGGCGATGTTTTAGGGTCGCGGCGCTGTGATTGTGGCGAGCAACTGGATCGATCCCTGCAATTAATAGCCGAACAAGGGGCGGGAGTGTTGGTTTATTTGCGCCAGGAAGGCCGGGGTATCGGATTGTTACAAAAATTGCGTGCTTATAATTTGCAGGATCAAGGCCATGATACGGTGGACGCTAATTTGCTGTTGGGACACGAGGCGGACGAGCGCAATTATGGGTTGGCGGCGCGAATTCTCGAAGATCTTGGCATCAAATCCGTTTCGCTGATGACGAATAACCCGTTAAAAATGGCTGCGCTGGCGGCTGAAGGTATTAAGGTTAGCACCCGAATTCCGCTTGAAAGTGTGATGCACGCCGATAATGAAAGCTATCTGCGTACTAAAGTGCAACGTATGGATCATCTATTGCAGCTGAAATCCTCAAACAGAGGCACATCATTAAGAGAATCCCATGACGCTTAACCAAAAAATTGAAAACTGGTTAAGTGCGCACAAGTATGCGTCAACAAGAGCACAACGTCCGTTTGTGACCCTCAGCTATGCCCAAAGCTGGGATGGTAGTATTACGAGTCGTGCTGGAGTCGCGCTGACATTAAGCGGTTCCGAAGCCACTCGGCTGACTCATCAATTGCGCAGCTTGCATGATGGGATTTTGGTCGGCATCGGCACGGTGTTATCTGACGATCCGCAACTTACGGTCCGCGAGTGGTCGGGCGCGAATCCGCAGCCGATTGTTCTGGATAGTCATTTGCGGATGCCGCCGAGTGCTCGTTTGTGTCAACATGTTGATAAACATTGTTGGGTGTTGACGGGTTTAGCCGAGGGAAAAGCTTTGGGTAATCACGTTGATATCATCACTCTGGCAAGTGATGATGAAGGACGGGTTGATTTGTGCGCTGCCCTAAGTCTGCTATGGGAGAGGGGCATCAAAATGCTGATGGTGGAAGGGGGTGGTCAGGTGATCACCGCATTTTTGAAAGCACAATTGGTCGATGCTCTGGTACTGACGGTTGCGCCGACCTTAGTGGGTGGCTACAAAGGTATTAACAATCTCGGGATCACCTGTAAAAGCCGACTGCCGCAAATTCGTCCACTGAATTCGCAGATGCTCGGCGATGATTTGATCATGTGGGGCGATTTGAACTATCAACAGCAGGCGGTATTGTGAAAGCTCGCCAACTCTGGTTCATTCGCCCTTACCAAATAGAAATCCGCGAACAAGTTTTAGCGCCATTAGCGGCGGGCCAAATTCTAGTCAAAACTGACTGTTCGGCAATTAGTGCCGGCACCGAAATGCTGGTTTATCGCGGACAATTGCCGAGTGATATTGCCCTGGAGGTCACCCTCGAATCTTTGCAACAGCAGCAAAGCTATCCTTTGCAATATGGCTATGCCTGCGTTGGAGAGGTTGAGCAAGTTGGGGCCGAGGTTGATGCGGCTTGGCTCGGAAAACAGGTATTTGCCTTTCAGCCGCATGCCAGTTATTTTGTGACGACGCCGGAACAGGTTATGCTTGTGCCGGACGATATCCCGCCGGAAGCGGCAGTATTTTTAGCTAATGTCGAAACTGCGGTGAATCTGGTGCTGGATGGCAATCCGGCGCTGGGTGAGCGCGTGGTGGTGTTGGGGCAGGGTATTGTCGGGCTGTTAGTGTCCGGCATTTTGGCGCAATTTCCCCTAGCAGCGTTGTTTGTCGTCGAGAGTTTAGCTGAACGCCAGAATGCTGCGTTACGCCTTGGTGTGGATCAGGCCTTCGACCCGGTTGCTGAAAGTGAAATTGCTGCATTGAAAACCGCCTTGCAGTTGCCGGTTCAGCTCCAAAACACTTCGGGGAGTGGTGCCGATTTAATCTACGAAGTGAGTGGGGCACCCGAGGCGTTGAATCTGGCGATTGATTTATCCAGTTATTCCGGGCGGATCGTTATTGGGAGCTGGTATGGCACAAAAAAGACGACTGTACAATTGGGGGGTGCTGCCCATCGCAATCGCATTAAATTGATCAGTAGTCAGGTGAGCACGATAGCGCCGGAAATAAGTGGTCGCTGGGATAAATCCCGGCGATTTCAAACCGCCTGGGAGATGATCCGACGCCTCCGACCACAGGAATTGATTACCCACCGGGTTCCGCTGGCACAGGCCGATGCTGTCTATCAGCAATTAGACCAAGCACCTGCCGAAGTTTTGCAAGCTATCATCACATATTAATACCCAAGGAGACACTCATGTATACCGTAGCCGTTACCCGAGATTTTATTGCTCGCCATTATTTGATCGGCGGCGATTGGGGCAGCGAAAATCAGCCGCATGCCCATCATTATGTCGTGGAAGTCCGTCTTGAAGGGAGTCAACTGGATCAGCATGGTTATCTCGTCGACATCGTCGCGATTGAAGGAGCATTGGATGTTATCGTCCTGGAATTTCGCGATCAGATGTTGAATGACAAAGCTGAATTTGCCGGATTAAACCCCAGTATTGAACACTTTAGTCGCATTATTTGCGAAAAATTATATCGTGCGCTTCAACCGCCCGGCAACGGCACGTTGCGCGTCAAGCTTTGGGAGAACGACAGTTGTTGGGCCGGATACCGGCTGACCTACTGAGTGCCGGGCATATGCGTATTGGTCTATTAATCTATGGCGACATCAGCACACTAAGCGGCGGATATCTTTATAACCGAAAGTTGGTGGCCTATTTGCGCAATCAGGGTGACCACGTTGAAATTATCAGCTTGCCGACTCGCGGCTTTTGGCGTCATTTAAACGATAATTTTAATAAAGACTTATTCAAGCAAATCGTCGATGCCCAGCTTGATATTTTGATTGAAGATGCGATGGTGCATCCGTCGGTCTTTCTGCTCAATAAACGACTGGTGCGCGCCATTAATATTCCGATCGTGACCTTGGTGCATTTACTGAGCAGTTTTGAGCAGAATTCCTGGTATAGCGCATGGCTGTACCGCGCCATTGAGCGTCGCTATCTGAAGTCGGTGACCGGGATGATTGTAAACAGTCACACGACGCTGACTCAGCTTCATACTTTGATGCCTTCGGGATTGCCGCGCTCCTGTCTGGCGGTTCCTGCCGGGGACAACTTTCCTGATGTCATTGTCGATATCGACCGGATAAAACACCGGGTATTAACTCCAGGAGCGCTGAAAATTCTGTGGGTGGGCAATGTTATCCGGCGTAAGGGTTTGCATATACTTATCAAAGCCTTGTGTCAGCTTCCCGAAGAGTTTCAGGTCACGATTGCGGGGCGTTTAGGCATGGAGCCCGCTTATGTCAAACAAATGCAGCAACTTATTCAAAAGGCCGACCTGCAAGATCGCGTTATTTTTATGGGGCCGGTTGAAGGACGGGCGCTCGCCGAGTTGTACCAAGACCATCATTTAATGGTATTGCCATCGTCCTACGAAAGCTATGGCATTGTCTATGTTGAAGCGCAACAATTCGGTTTGCCGGTGATCGGAACTACGGCGGGTGCTGCCCAAGAAATTATTTATCCGGGTGAAAACGGCTATTTGATCGATCCGAATGATGCTAAAGCTTTAGCCAAACTGCTTACGGAATTGCAGCAAGACCGCATGCTTTTGCTGCAATTAAGTCGAAAGGCACTGGCGTCCTATCATCGTTATCCTTGTTGGGCGGAAAGTTGTGCGATTATTCGGGAATATTTATCATCTGCAATAGCTGATCAATAAATTGTTTGTTTATGCTATAACATCCTTACCTGCCCGCGCTGAAATTTTAACCCACAGGAGTTCGCTTATGACCTCACAAACTGAATCCTTGAATTTACCCGAAAAATATCCTCTGGCCTTGCGTATTTTGCATTGGAGCATGGCAGTCTGTTTTCTTGGCTTGTTCGTGATCGGATTTATCATGGTTGATCTCGATAAAGAAGATACGCTACGGCCTACTTTGTTCGCTTTGCACAAGTCGTTTGGCGTATTGACGATCATATTATTGGCCCTTCGAATCAGTGTGCGATTGCGCGAGGCGCTTCCGGCTCCGCAGATTGGGCTAAGTGAGCAGGAGCTTCATTATGCCGCGTTGGCGCACAAAGCCTTGTATGGCTTGATGATTATTGTGCCACTCGCAGGTTGGGCGCATTCGAATTTTCATGGGCGCGACGTCAAATTTTTTGGCATTCCGTTACCGAAATTATTTCCTACGCTCGATGGTATTGGCAATTGGACCGGCGATATCCACGGTTATTTGGCCTATGGTTTGTTGGCTTTGGTATCGTTACATATCGCCGGGGTGATTAAACACCGCTTTGTTGATCATAATGATGTGTTGCGGCGAATGCTTTAAGTGATTATGGAAGAATCATAATGAATATGGACATATTGATGTGTATGCGTTTTTAGCTGACGATGGGGATGAGCGGTTTTAGTTGTAAAACCCAGAAGTTTTTTTTATTCCCGAAACTGCAACGCTCGTAGACAGCATAACCCCGCCAATAACATCACTACATCACGTAAGCGCATCAGAGCAATCAGCCCCAGCACTGCTGATGTCGGTAGACTGAGGTATTGGAATACCCAAAATAAAGAAGCTTCCAGAGTGCCGAGTCCACCCGGAAGCGGAAGTAAAAAAGCGAGGCGCATGGCAACCAGGATCGTTAAAAATGTTGATAAATCCACGTTGAGATCGAGGAAGGTCAGCAAAAGCCATAATTCGCCCAACAAACCGAGCCAACCTAGTATTGATAAGAGGAAGGCTTTTAAAAGTGCCGTTTGCTGCTGGGTCATGACATAGTGCAGGTCGTAGCTCATACGTTGCCAGTGAGTTTCGATATTTTGTAAACGGGGATGATCTTGCCAGTGATGGGTGACGCGTTTTATCCACGCCAAAATTCGTTCGGGTTTTTTTAAGAGCAGCCAGCCCAGCAATGAGAGGGTCAGTAGGAGAATCAACAAGGTCGGCACGATTTTTTGCCCATGAGCGAAAGCGATTCTTGGAGAAATCAGTAGCAATGTCGAACTCAGCAACAGCACGCCAAAGTTGATCCACAACTCATAAAATCGATCCAATCCTACCGTCAGCAAAGCGCTATGGATCGGGAGTTTGCTACGCTTATATAACCAGAAGATCTGCAATGGTTCGCCGCCAAACTGGGGACCGGGGGTCATAAAGCTGACGGCTTGTCCGGCTTGCCGGAGCATCAGCAATTCACTGAAGCGCACCGGTAACTTCAACATGTCGGTTAACACCCACCAACGCTGGGTAGCGACTAAAATAATACCCAGGTTGATGTATATCCAGATTAGCCATTGGGTAGAAGATAGCGTCTCAATAGTATCCGCGACGGTTGCAAGCGGTAACTGGCTGACGATCGAGCCAGCCAGGAGCAGCGCAAGCAGCCAGAGCAGCGCGGGGACGATTTTAAGCCAGGACTTAGGCGCCATCATAACGTTTGACCCAGGCATCATCCCACTGCCAGAGACTGAAGCGACCCGTGCCGAGTAACATCAACCAGCTTGTGCTGAAGATGAATAACTTACCGGTAAGATCGATGTGTAAACCATAGAAATTCCAGGTCCACAACAGAAATAACCCTAATGCGCCTATGCGCCCGGCAAATCCAAGCAAAACTAGGCTGATACAGAATAATTCCTCAAAAACATGTCCGCTAAACGCTATCTGCCAATACGAAGCGTTTTTGGCATCATCAGTCGGCATCAAATGTAACCCGATCAGGAGTAAGCGTAAGCCAGGCTGTAAAAACTGTGCGCTAATGCCTTCCAGATTAAGTGCGCGTTGTGTGGATAATTTGCCGCAGATAACCCACCAGTCGACCGCAAAGCCGAATAATACTGGCAACATAAAGGCGATACTTGCGACAGTGGTCACGGCAGGGTTAAGTAGCGGCCAAAGCGCAACTGCGATGAAGCCCATTTGAAAACCCGCCAAAGTGCGGCGAAGTGGATTCGGGGCTAGGGCATTGATGGGTAAATTTAGGCTGCGCCGATGTTGCAGGCCCCATTGATAAAGGTAATAGGCGATGCTTAAAAAGAGGTAGGAAACGTGTATTTTTCCTAGGTTGACTGCCAGTAATGGTGCTACGAGCAGTCCTAATGCATCGAAGTTAATATCCAGTTCGTTGCCCAGTAAACTGACTTGTCGGCTCCGACGCGCAATAAAGCCATCCAGACGATCAAGGATTGCCGCTAAAGAGTAAAATAACGCAGGGAGCCAGGATTCTTGATCGAGAAACAGAAAGCCGCCGGTAAGCGCGATAAGTCCGCCACGCAAGATGGTCAGACGGTTACCCCAACCTAAGGTGGGGTAGGGAGGTGTATTGGAACTGGCTTTATTTAAAGCTAGTTTGTTCCAGATAAAGCGCAAAACCCACGCCCAGAGCAGGCCCGCTTGGAGCAACCACTGTCCAGCTATGATCCAGTCTTCTGTATCGCCTAAAATACCGCAACCAATCAGCAGGAAAATCAAGCCGATTCCACCGATCAGGTGTAATTCTTGTCTTATGTTATTCATTTGGAAGGTTAAGTGCTAAATTTGGCGTGTGTTTTGCTTTGTTAGGTAAAGTTTATTGCTATTATGACGCTTATTCGGACGTTGAAACAACTCATCGGTTCTAAATGAGTGGCTTTAATTTGATTATCGATATCTGGAGTGACGTCACAAAATTGCGGCTGACTTGTTGGGATCATACATGAAAATCGGGTTGAAAATGTTAAGCGTGCTCTTCATTTTATCGGTGCTGGTGTTGCCAAATCGAATCAGTGAGATGACGCCAAGTGCATTTGGTTATTTTCCCCTTGAAGCGTTGCTTTTGGGCTTGATTTTGCTGGTTCGTGGCTCAATGGGCTTAATTTTTCGGGGGCTGATTTCCTGGTTAATTACGGCAGTGATTATTTTGAAATTTGCCGATATGGGGACTTATCAGGCCTTTGATCGTCCGTTTAACCCGGTGCTGGACACCCATTTTTGGGCAGATGGCATGAATTTTTTATCGGGTACGCTGGGGCAGATGAGTGCCTACTTGGTGGTGTTAGTCCTGGTTGGTTTAATCCTTGGGATTATTTTTCTAGTCTATGCAGCACTCGGTTCGATTCAAGCCTTACTGATTGCCAGACCTAAAGGCAGTAGCGCCGGATTGCTTGCGGGATTGGTTGTGTGGGGAGGTTTGGCGATAGGTGGTTGGCCAGGAGCCTCGACGCCATTCTATAACCTGCTTACGCTGCATGTTCGCAGCACTTTGAGCAGTATGGCCGATCTGGATACGTTCAATAAAGTGGTCGATAGTGACCCTTATGTCAACGTGCCAAATGATGCCTTGTTTGAAAAGCTCAAGGGCAAGGACGTTTTGGTCTTATTTGTTGAATCTTATGGTCGAACTGTCTTGGATAAACCTGATTATGCCGCGCATATTCGGCCATTGCTGGCGCAAAGTACCACTCAGCTTGCCGCGCACAATATTTTGGTCCGTAGCGCTTATCTAACTTCGCCGACTTACGGTGGCATCAGCTGGCTCGCTCACGGCACGCTACTTTCAGGGTTGTGGATTAATAGTCAAACGCGGTATGACCGCTTAGTGATGAGTAAACGTCAGGCCTTGAATCGGTTGTTTCAACGTGCGGGTTGGCGAACCGTTACGCTGCAACCGGCACATACGATGGCGTGGCCGCAAGGTGCGTATTTCGGTTACGATCAGATTTATGCCGCATCGGATCTCGGTTACCGGGGGGAAACCTTCAACTGGATCACCATGCCGGATCAATATACCTTGTCGGCGTTGCAGGTCAGGGAACGCAAAGCAGAGCCGCGCCCGCCAGTGATGGCCGAAATTGCCTTGATTTCTTCACATGCGCCTTGGACTCCTTTGCCGCAGCTTATTGAGTGGAATCAGGTCGGTGATGGCTCTATTTTCAGTCAACAGGCCAGGATTGGCGATACGCCCGAAGTGGTTTGGCAAAATACCGAGCAGATTAAAGCTCAATATCGAAAATCAATCGAATACTCGCTTGCGACTATTGTGTCCTATGCGCTGACTTATGCCGACGATAATCTGGTCATGCTGGTGCTTGGTGACCATCAGCCTATGCCTTTTGTGACTGGCGAATCCGAAAGTCACGAGGTGCTTGTACATTTAATTAGTCGTGATCCCGGTGTGATGGCAGCGGTGCAAAGCTGGAATTGGACGGTTGGTATGCTGCCTGCCAACGATGCGCCTGTTTGGGGGATGGATACGCTGC
Organism: Methylococcaceae bacterium; assembly: GCA_947505105.1. Lineage (GTDB taxonomy): Bacteria > Pseudomonadota > Gammaproteobacteria > Methylococcales > Methylomonadaceae > SXIZ01. The sequence goes on from CANNKG010000072.1 coordinate 11,839, forward strand.
GAGATCGTTTTATTGCGGCTTTTTCGAGGGAGTAGTGATTAAGATAAACTAACTTGCCGGATGGGGACATAATGCCCCATCCGTAAAGTGGCTGCGTCACAAAACTTAAAAACGTTAAGCTTAGGAGCGCAAGTTTTTTCCCGCGAATCAATCGTCCTTATCTTTAGACGCTTCGGGAATCGGCAGTAACGGCATGTGGTATTTCGACAGGATGGCTTGGATTTGTTGATGATTTTTGGTGATCAAGGCATCAAGTTGTTTTTTCCTGTCCTTGTCCGGTTGACGAACGCCCATTGCCATTGAAAAATCAAATTTCATTCCGGGCAGATTGTTGGGCATTAGCAATTCGGAAAAGGTGTTTTTAGGGTTTTGGCTGATGATGTGTCCTGCCAGAGGCCCCCACAGAACTACCATGTCGATTTTCTTGAGTTTGATATCTTTATCGATTTGCATGGCGGTGTTGTTTTCGCTGTCGCCGGACATGGTTTGATAGGGAATCCCCTGATCAAGTAAACCTAAATATTGTAGCCAGGTGGTGCCGGGGCCGCGATCAAACATGGCAATCCGGAGTTTTTCCTGTCTTTCGAGCGGCAGATCGGCCAGTTTGGTAATATCGGTGATATCGTCCCAGCCACGTCCTTTGGCAATCAATAAAACATAAGTGGAATGATAATAAGGTATCGTGGTCAGGGTCATATCGTAACCCGCCGGTACACCCATGATTACATCGCATTTATAAACGCCTTCCTGGTTATCCACTTCGCCTTTCAGGGTATTATTAATAAAGCCGATGCGTTGAGGAAACCAGGTGTATTCAAGGGTTTGGCCTAATTCTTTGGCAAATAGTTCGGCTATTTTGTTTTCAAAACCAGTGCCGTCTTTGTTGGAATAGGGGGGATTTAACGGGTCGGCACACACCTTAAATTTTTCTTGGGCGTGGATAGGGGTAAAACCCGCCATCAATAGCGCAATGGCGCAAAATAAACGATTAAGTCCAATTGTTGCTTTCATACGTTTTTTCCTAACCTAAAATTGACAGAATATTCCAAAAAGAAAAGCCCTGGCTGAGTTAACGGCCAGGGCTTGTTCTATAACAATTTTAAAGCGTTACTACTTATTCTGGTAATGCGAATACTGTAAAAGTACCACCCAGTTTGGTATAAGAGTTCAAGCTTCTGTATGCACCAACCGCGCCTAAACCTTCAGAACCGGATTTGTCAGTACCATCGTCTAAGCCAGCAGCGATACCGATACCTGCCCAGCCACCAATACCTGACAATACGCCAACGTATTGTTTACCGTTGTAGCTCCAGGTGTTGACGTTACCGATAATGCCGGATGGGGTTTTGAATTTGTACAATTCTTTACCGGATTTTGCATCAACAGCTTTCAGATAGCCTTCCAAAGTACCGTAGAATACTACGCCACCAGCAGTTGCAACTGATCCAGACCAAACTGAGAATTGCTCTTTGTTTGACCAAGCAATTTTACCGGTTTTAGCGTCATACGCAGTAAATTGACCCAAGTTAGTGTCGCCTGCTTCTTTACCAGTAATCGCATCAGCAGTTGCTGGCATCATGGAGAGGGTAGCACCGACATAAGGTTGGCCTGCAGTGTATGATACTTCGAATGGTTCATATTCCATACACAGGTGGTTACCTGATACATAGAATAAGCCAGTTTGCGGTGAGTATGAAACCGGTTGTTGGTTTTTAGAACCTAACGCAGCTGGACAGATGCCTTTTGAGTTAACATCTTGACCATTTTGTTCGGTAGAGTATTTTGCAACAACTTGTGGACGACCAGTGTGCATATCGACATGGCTTGCCCAGTTTACTGATTTGTCAAATTTTTCAGCAACTAACAATGCACCGTCTTCGCGGTCTAAGGTGTAACCGAAACCGTTACGGTCGAAATGCACTAAAGTTTTGTGCATTTTGCCTTTAACTTCTTGGTCAACTAACACTGTTTCGTTGATACCGTCATAATCCCACTCATCGTGTGGAGTCATTTGGTAGACCCATTTGACTTCCCCGGTGTCAGCATCGCGAGCCCAAATGGACATAGACCATTTGTTGTCGCCTGGACGTTGTACAGGGTTCCAAGTAGACGGGTTACCTGAGCCATAATAGACCAGGTTCAATTTTGGATCATAGCTGTACCAACCCCAGGTTGTACCGCCGCCGATCTTCCATTGGTCACCTTCCCATGTGCTAGTAGAAGATTCTTTACCTACTTTAGAAACTTTACCGTCTTTCCAGGTAGTGGTTTTATCTGGATTGATCAATGTATCTGCGTCTGGACCTACGCTATAACCTTTCCATGCTAATTTGCCGGTGTCAATGTCATAAGCGGCAATGAAACCGCGTACACCGAATTCACCACCGGAAATACCGGTTAACACTTTGTCTTTAACAACTAAAGGCGCGTTAGTGTTGGTCATACCTAATTTAGGATCACCGTTTTGAACGCTCCACACTCTTTTACCGGTTTTGGCGTCTAAGGCGGTCAATACGGTATCAGATTGTTGTAAGAAGATTTTTCCATCGCCATACGCTAAACCGCGGTTAACGGTATCGCAGCACATGACAGGAATGGTGACTTCAGCGTTTTGGGTTGGTGTATATTCCCAGATGATGGCATGAGTTTTTTGATCAAGCGCATAAACAGTATTAGGGAATGGGGTATGAACAAAGATAACGTCGTTAACGACTAATGGACCACCTTCATGACCACGTAAAACACCCGTTGAGAAAGACCATGCAGGCTGCAGATTTTTAACATTGCTCGCAGTGATTTGGTTTAATTCACTGTAACGAGTACCAGCATAATTACCACCCCATGAAGCCCAGTTAGCTGGGTTTTGAGTCAGTTTTTCCACGCCGCTGTTAGCGGTAGACAGTGAAGGGCCTGCTAACAACGCCGCCACACTAGAAGCAAGTAGTAATCTTTTAAAAGGTTTCTTCATAAGTTTTCCTCCGAGTATTTTGTTTCGCGACAAAATGACTGATTATTTTTAGACTAATATTAGTTTTGGGTGAGTTTCTCGAGAATACCAGGAAATTTTCACACCAAGTGCCTAGAGTCGATTATTTTACTAAAAAAGTCAACTCCTAAAGGCATGGAAAGGGCTATTTTTTTCAAGAGTGATCTCGGTTCATTCGTTGCTTGAACGGAATATGCATAAAAAACTTACAATTATCAAAATCGCTTAAAGTCCTGAGAGAGAAGAATGAAAAATCACCGAAGAGGTTAGTAACGCCTACGGTAAATTTAATTCAAGCGAAAGTTATTGGTACTAACGTGTTTTAACAGGTGGCATTTCTTTTCGATAGCAAAATTTTTTTCCGGATCAAAAGCCGTGTAAGATAAAAATTTGAGTCAAACTACTAAGAAGGTCACAAATGCGATATTTACATACTATGGTTAGAGTCAGAAGTTTGGATGATTCGTTGGATTTTTATTGTAATAAGCTTGGCATGATTGAATGCGATCGTCTGGAGAATGAGGCGGGGCGATTTACTTTAGTGTATTTGAGCGCTCCGGCCGATGTCGAACGAGCTTTAGGTGCCTATTCTCCGTTGCTGGAGTTGACTTACAATTGGGACCCTGAAGAATATTCAGGTGGGCGAAATTTTGGACATCTGGCGTTTGAAGTTGACGATATCTATGCATTATGCGATCGCTTACATGAGCAGGGTGTCTTAATTAATCGGCCACCTAGAGATGGTAAGATGGCGTTTATTCGTTCCCCGGATAATATATCTATTGAGTTTTTACAAAAAGGTAGTGCGCTACCAGTCAAAGAACCTTGGCAGAGCATGGCAAATACGGGCGCTTGGTGATTGATTAATTTTCTCAGCATGGAAATGGCCTATTCAGTCGAATTTGTCGCTGTTTCGTTCTGATAAGCCAAGACTTTGTAAGGGAGCGAAGATATCGATCATCAACCGCTCCCAACTTAAAGAATTCAGGTTAGGGATCTATTTAAGTTTTTATTACGATTTAAAAAAAACACAAGTGTTTATTTTTTAACCGCTAATTTTGTATAACCAACCGCTTTCCTGATCACAACCTGAAACTTGCGCCTTTATTTTGACGTTGACTCGGGCGAAGACGCCTTTCAATTCGGACGGAAGTTTAGCCGTAACTTCAAAAAAATTATCTTTGGCGACGGCTTCAACCGAAACCGGAATTTTTTTCACGGTTACTTCAATATCATGCGCAGTCTTGGCTCCTAGTACGGCGAATGAAAAACTAGAATTCGGCGCAAGTTCCGATAACGCTGCAGGTTCCATATCTGTTGCAGACATTTTTTGGCAACCATTTGTTCCGCTTCCGCCGCCACCCATGCCGGCATGGCCTGAGTGATGAGAGGTCGCCATTCCTGACATTGGGTAGAGTAGACCACACCCACTTAAAATTAGGATACTGATTAACTTCTTTAACATTCTAACTCCCGGTATATATTATTGTTATTGTAATATTGATGCATAAAACATTTGGTACTTGCGTTAAGGTATAGAATCTTCCTAACAAATGCTGAAATACTATCCTATATTTATCAGAAAAATAAAGAACGTCAAAGAAAATATCATTTTGCTTAATATCTTGAATACATGCATTCTGTCCAAATGCGCGTTGTATTTTTTGGAGCGCTTGAATATTCAAATTTAAAGACTAGACTTCAGGGTATGTTGAAAGCCAGCGTCATTGCAACGATAATCAGACGGTTCAAGCTACTTTAAACTGTCGTTCAAAATAGCATAAAAAGCTTTTAGCAGATTTGTAAAAATCATTTGCGTATACATGAATTTTTGATGATATTGAATCGTTAAGTCAATTGATTGAATTATTATCCATACTTTTAAATTAAGGGAAGGAGAAATTATGACTTTTTTTTCCATGGTAGGCATGGTCCTAGCAATGCTGGTATCCGGGATTTTTGGCGCTTGGTTTGCAACTAAGCGTATTCACGATCAACAAGCAGAATTACCGCCACCTAAGCCTTCTGTTCCGATCTCTGATGTGGAAAAGTACATTGCTAGTATTGAGCATTTTGCGAATGAGGTGACGCCGATTTGGGCATCACAGATCGAATCTTCAAGAAGGCAAATGGAAGATGCGGTCGGGAATTTGGCTAACCGCTTTGCCAATATTAATGCCGGCATTGATAGCACTTTGCGTTCTTCGGTCGATGTGTTGGCTAAAAATGATGCCAATATTTTTGATGCCAGTAGTCGACAACTGCAGGAAGTGGTCACGTCACTGGATGGTACGGTTTTTCAGGAAAATATTCAGATGCTTGAACGCATTCGTTCTTTAGCCGGTTTGATCGCAGAAATGAAAAGTCTTGCTCAAGAAGTTGCCAGAATTGCCGAACAAACTAATTTGATTGCTCTAAACGCGGCCATTGAGGCGGCTCGTGCAGGTGAAGTTGGGCGTGGATTTGCTGTTGTCGCCGACGAAGTCAGAAAATTGTCAAATCTTTCTGGAGAAACCGGTAAATTAATTGGTGCGAAAGTTGAGCAGGTCAGTTCTTCAATTAAAGATACGTTGACGATTGCGGAGAAAAATATTCAGGCTGAAGCCGACTTATTGGCCGTGTCCAATGACAAGATAAATCGGGTACTAGAAGGTTGGCAAAGTGCTTTCAGTAAGTTACAGAGTCGATCCAGTGAATTAAGCCATTCGACTCAAGGTATCAAATCTGAAATCGATGAATCTTTGGTGCAATTTCAATTTCAAGATAGAATCGGGCAGATTTTAATGCATGTTCGTGATAGTATCGGCGATTTTTCGAGACATGTTAGTCAAAGTCACGCCTATGGTGTGCAAGCGTTAAAACCTTTAGGAACACAAGATATTCTAGAAACGCTGAAAGGAATGTACACGATGGAGGATGAGCATAGTAATCATGGGAGCGGTCATCATAAATCAAGCTCTACGCAGTCATCTTCAGAAATTACTTTTTTTTAGGGAGTTACAATGGCAAAGACAATTTTAGTCGTGGATGATTCTGCGTCGGTACGACAGGTAGTGGGGATTGCTCTGAAGGGCGCGGGTTATGACGTTATTGAAGGCGTCGATGGTAAGGATGCCTTGAATAAACTGACTGGACAAAAAGTGCATCTGATCATTTCGGATGTCAATATGCCGGTGATGGATGGGATCACTTTTGTAAAGGAAGTCAAAAAGCTGGACGCTTATAAATTTACTCCGATCATTATGCTGACGACCGAATCTCAAGAGGGTAAAAAGCAGGAAGGGCAGATGGCAGGGGCGAAAGCATGGGTGGTCAAACCATTTCAACCGGCACAAATGCTTGCCGCAGTTTCTAAGCTAATATTACCTTAATGCCATGTTTAGGTGAGTATGAATCTGGAACACCGAGTTAAATCGATAGTTTTTATGCTTGCTAAACAAGGAGCGTATCAGCAATCTGATTGTTGTGGTAGATAGCGGTCATCGCCATGGAATTGGACAATGCAATGAAAGAAATATTCGATGTGTTTATCATCGAAAGTATCGAGTTACTCCATGTCATGGAAGACGAATTGCTTGGTATCGAAACAAACCCTCATCAGCTAGAATGCATTAACGCCATCTTTCGAGCAATTCATACCATCAAAGGCTCCTCTGAAATATTTGGCCTTAATCATATCGTCCATTTTGCGCATGCCGTTGAAACACTTCTCGATAGCGTTCGTTCTGGAAATACCAGAATTTCATCTCAACTGATAGCGCATTTTTTGGCATGCCGAGATCATCTGGCCATGTTGATTAATGTGGTTGCCGGTGGAAACTTACAGGAAAATTCAAGCTATAGCAGAATTGGTCAAAAGTTACTCGATCAATTACAGTTATGCTCAGAGGGGGCAGGCTATCATCAAGCTGTTCAGCAAGGCTTTGCTGAGACGCCCATTGATCAAATAACTTCACACTTAGTACCTGAGGGCGATCAAGAAATTACTAAAGCGAATTGGCATATTTCGCTTCGCTTTGCTACAGATTGTTTACGTGAAGGTATGGATCCTCTGGCATTCCTTCGCTACTTAAAAACCATCGGGTCAATTGTTCAGCTTACGACGATCAGTATTATGATGCCTGCTGCTGAAGCCATGGATCCTGAATCAAATTATCTAGGATTTGAAGTCGATTTCAATACCGATGCCAGTAAAACCGCTATAGAAAGCATCTTCGAATTTGTTAGAACGAATAGTCAAATTTGTCTGACCCCAAGCCATAGTTGTATTGATGAGTTTATTGCGCTTATCGACGCATTACCTGAAGACAATCAATTTATTGGTGAACTTCTCGTGAATAGCGGCGTGATTAACCAAGTTGATCTTCAACAAGCACTCTGTCAGCAGCAGGTGATTTCTACATCGGACGCTGAACTTTTGCCGCTCGGTGAGATTTTGGTTGAGCAACAATCCATCCAACAACCTCCGATAAATGCCGCTTTAGATAAACCAAAACAAATACATACTAATAAATCAAAGGAAAATCAGGGTATCAGAGTAGATGCCGAACGTCTCGATAAGTTGATTGATTTAATCGGCGAATTGGTAATTTCCAGTGCTGGCGTTAATTTACGTGCGCTGATGAATGGTAATCAGGAGTTGATTGAAGCGACCAATGCAGTGATGCGTTTGATTGAAGAAGTGCGCGATAACACTTTGCAATTGCGGATGGTGCCAATCGGCAAGACATTTAGCCGATTTCCGCGAATTGTGCGAGATGTGGGGCTTGAATTGGGTAAGGAAGTGGATTTGATTATTACCGGGGGCGAGACTGAGGTCGATAAGTCGGTCATTGAAAAAATTGCTGATCCCTTAATCCATCTGATTCGCAACTCGATGGATCATGGCATTGAATATTCCGAGCGACGGCAGCAATCAGGTAAGCCGATAAGAGGCTGTCTGCGTTTAAATGCCTACCATGACTCCGGAAGTATCGCCATTGAAGTTATTGATGATGGGGCTGGTTTGAACCGAGACCTTATTATCAATCAAGCGATTGAAAATGGTTTGCTGTCATCGGGTGAAAATCTTTCTGATCAGGAGATTTATGCACTGATTTTTGAACCAGGATTTTCGACCGCTCAGGAGATCAGAAACTTATCTGGGCGAGGTATCGGCATGGATGTTGTACAGCGCAACGTCAACGATTTACGCGGTGTCATAGAGGTTGAGAGTCAGCTTAATGTAGGCACCACCATCAGAATTCGTTTGCCATTGACGCTCGCGATTATTGAAGGCTTTTTAGTTGGGGTGGGGGCGTCTTCGTTCGTGATACCTTTGGATCGGGTCGTTGAATGCGTTGAATTGCCGGGTGATCTGGATTTCCGGCAATATATCGATTTACGCGGTGAAGTATTGCCTGTTATTCGAATCAGAACCTTGTTCAATCTTGAGGATAATTCTAAAAGCCGAGAAAACGTGGTTATTGTTGAATATGCAGGTGTTAAGACTGGGTTTATTGTGGATTCTTTAATGGGTGAGTTTCAAACGGTGATTAAGCCGCTGGGCAATTTATTTCAGCATATCAAAGGCGTTTCGGGATCGACAATTTTGGGCAATGGAAAAGTGGCCTTGATTTTGGATGTTCCCGTATTGGTCAGTCTGGTTAATCAACGTAAGAGTGAACTGGCGAGCCATAACTCGCTAGCTTGTGATTTACCGCTTACCTTGGATTAATCATCATAATGTGCAGATTTTTTAGTTTGAACCGACTTCCAGGATGATGATGTATTCGGAATTTTCCGTTAAACTTTCCAGAAGTTTATGACCGTTAATTCGGCACCACGCTGGAATATCCTGCATAATGCCCGGATCGGTGCCTATAATTGTTAATTGATCACCTGGCTGTAATTCCTTGATTTTATTCTGGGTGCGAATCACCGGCAACGGACATAATAACCGTCGTGCGTCTAAAGTATGTTCTTTCATATATACCACGCGGCGGCTATTTCGGATGCTAATAATGGTTTGACATGCAAAATTTGCTCGGTACCGTCGGGTTGGGCAAGATTAATATCGACCATCTCCGCGTCACGACCTTGGCCAAAACGCGCCACAATTTGGGCGGCCTGTTGTAAATCTTCCATATTCGGGGTGCCGTCGACTAAGGTCAACGGGCCTTGATGGCTGCGACTATGCAGAGTGACGAACACTTTTTTATAACCTTCCATAAAGCGGCTTTCACCCTCATCACGCGCGACAATCAGCTTGTAATTCGCTTTAGGGCGGATATGTCGACCGACTTTAAGCAGCATGATGTCATCTAATTCATAATCTTTATGACCACGCGTTTGCCAAAGATCGACTAATTTTTTTGAATAGCTTTCGTTGGTTAAAAAGCAGCAGCCGCCCGCAGGTTGAGCATAATCGGTAAAGCCGAATTGCGCAGCCAGTTCGAATTGCGGTTTACGGGTACGACCGTGAAAATCGAACAATGCGTCGCGATTGACCCAACCTTCGCGTTCCGGCAATGTTGGCGGCAATAATTTGGCACATAATGGGCGCAGTAAAAGATCATCCGCCCCTGATTGTTTGGCGACTAGCGGCATGGTTTGTTTGCGTTGTGACATTGGGCGTTGGCCTACGACCTCACCGGTAATGATAAAGTCAAAGTCGTTTTCGGTTATCCATTGTTTTGCCTTATTCACCATGAAAACTTTACAATCAAGGCAAGGATTCAGATTCGCGCCGTAACCATGTTTGGGATTAATTAAAACGTTCTTATATTCATCAATGACATCGACAATATGCAGCTTAATACCGAGTTGTTCAGCAGCCCACAGGGCATTATTACGTTTTACTTTATCCTGATCTTTATTTCTAATCGCATGGGTATGTCCTTCGACACAAAAACCCGTGTAAAAATTAATACCTTCAACGTGGATACCTTGCTGAAGGATTACCTGGGTTGCCAGCATCGAATCCAGGCCACCCGAAATTAACGCCACTGCTTTTCGCTGTTGAGTCATCGCACTAAAAAATTATTAAAATTGAACTATTATACTTAAAGTGTAAGCGAAGTTTATGCTCGAAAATGCGTTTTGTCTTGATTATTGACAAATGCGGCTGATCGAGAGCTTTGTTAATTTTTTAGTTTATCTGATGGTGTGTTAACAATGGAATTTAAAGATTACCTAAAATTGTTATAGACTTTCATAAATTAAATTTCCGAAAATACGAAAATTCCCTCTTTTGTCGGTATGCTTGACGCCATAAGAAAATACCGCCAAAGGAATGCTTGAATGATAGCGCTCACCTTCTCCAAACTGATTTTAGAAAAACTGAAAGAAAA
>CANNKG010000073.1 GCA_947505105.1 Methylococcaceae bacterium
AACATAAACCTCTAAATCGTATTTATATAGGATATTAATTTTTAATGATATTTTCTAATCTTGAGATTAAATTTCAAAATCTTCGTCACGATGCTACCACCTGAAGTCCTTGGTACATAAGGCTTACAGGAGTTTTCGGATGAACACTAGATACGTAAGTGTCGTCTAAGTAACTCTAATACGTAACCAGTCAGCATTGGCTTGCCAATCGTTTAACCACTGACGTAAATTATCAGCAGGCATTGGACGGGCAATACCATAACCTTGCGCCAATTCACAACCTAATGACAGTAGTACTTCACCATGTACTGCTGTTTCGACGCCTTCCGCAATGATTTGGCGACAAAAGCATTAGCTAAACCAATAACGCCTTTTACAATGGCGAGATTGTTAGGATCATCGAGCATATCACGTACAAAACTCTGATCAATTTCGCTATGTCTCGACGAGCCTGTTCGAAGCGCTCGGCATCACGCTTTTTAACACTTTTTTAACGATGGTTCGCAGTTGACTGAAATCAACTACTGTGAAGAACTTATTAAGAGTTTAATTTTGTTGATTCGATCAATATTTAAACGTGAATAAGTTCACAGAAACAAGGCATTTTTCAATATACGACCCACTCTGTCGCGCAATTTAGCTTTAATCGTAACAGTTTAAAAATAATTGCGGAGAACTTCTATGAACGCACGAAAAATTGTCATTGATAGCATTGAACAATCTATTCAGGAAATGATGCAAAAAGCACCTAACAGCTTACGTACATCGTTTTGTCTACCAGAAGTTATGTTGCCTCACCTTGAATATTCATTACCACGACTAGAAGAATTTATGAATCCACCACCTGATGTCGAAGGAGACGATGATTATTCACCCAGAAACATCACTCAAACTGGTAATGGTATTTTACTGGGAGTCTATTTTCAAATGCGCAGCCCAGGCATTCTGGGCTTATACAGAGAAAATTTAGAACAGTTTTTTTGGCGCTTAACCCAAGAGATTTCCCATAAAGTGCCAAATTGGCGTTGGTCAGTTGCGGATCTGAATTGTTTAGCCCAATGGGTGGTTGAAAAAACCTATTGGCATGAACGTTTTCATCACAGTATGGATATATTACGGCATTTATACAATGTGAAAACCTTCAACACCTTACATGAAGAAGCACTGGCAGTGGCGTATTCCCGATTCCGCCTCTGTCAAACCGAACGGAAGCTTTGCGAGGTATCAAGGCAGATACTATGGGATGAATTTATCAATCTGTCTTTTCAATACACTTCGCCAGGCTATTGTGATTGGCGTAATTTTGCGGATAAAGCCAGCCTCAAAACTGGAGTGAGTGATTATTTGAGAGTTTCGAAAAATCAATGGCTCAAGACTGCTCGCGTACCTGTCGCCGATATGATATTTGCCATGTTACCCGTCAATGGTGGATTGGATGAAATGGTAATGTAAGAAACTGGTATTTATGACCTGATCAACTACACTGAAGCCAGCTTTTATGAGGAGATGCCAAGATGGGCGACGAAGAAAGTTTAAAAACAGTTACCAATATATGGGAATTGGTCATGCTGTTGCCGAAGGATAAAAATAAGGCTAAAAGTACCAAAAATCTCAGAATTGAGTTAATTGATAAAGTGGGCGATCTTAGTACTCGCACCGTAGAACGTTACTTAAAAGTTTTAGAACAGGTATTCAGCGGAGCGGTGAAACAGGATGGCGTTAATTCTGAAAATGAAAAAAAAGGCATCAACCTGTGGTATTGGGATCGTCATGTCAGCGCCGGAATTCCTGGTATCACTATAACTGAGGCCTTAAGCATACAATTTATCGAGAACTTATTACGACCTTTGCTACCTGATGCCATGCTGGAAAGTTTACAAACACAATTCAGGCAGGCCGAAAAAGCCTTGGGAACTAACAAACATCAGGCCTCATCCTCTAATTGGCCCGATAAAATCAGAAATGTACCCCCGACACTCAGTATGATTCCGCCAGAAATCAAATCCGAGGTGTTGCACGTCATACTAGAAGCGGTGCTGCAGGCGCAGCAACTCGAAATCGTCTACGAGGGGGCGAATAATACGGTCACCACATTTAAGATACTGCACCCTATCGGTTTGGTGCAACGTGGCCATATTACCTATCTGATTGCCAATGCGTTTGATTATACCGATGCCCGTTTCTATCCATTGCATCGGATTAAAAGAGCCAGACTCAACGGCGAGACGTCTACAACTACGCAATCATTGGATGAATACGTTAAAACCGGTGCGCTGCAATTTGGTTCAGGAGAACCTATTGCTTTAAATGCCTGGATCAGCAAAGGATTGGCCTATTATTTAAGCGAAGCAAAACTATCCAAAGATCAACAACTCATCGCGCATCGGGAAGGATATATATTATCGGCTACGGTAGACAATACTTGGCAATTAGACTGGTGGTTATTGTCGCAAGGGGCGGAGATAGTGGTATTGGAACCTGAATGGTTACAACTGGAAATTGTTGCTAAATTACGGCAAGCCACTGCTTTGTATTCCCAACAACAGCAGACAAAACTACTGACGCCAACGACAGACTCAAGCACTACGCCGGTAAAAATCTGGAAAATTGCGCCAGGTGAAGACGCGTGTTATTGGGATCTCTGTTATGCCGAAGGACACATCTGCATTGGATGGTCGGAGTATGGCACGATCAAGCACTACGACAGCTTTGATGAGTTACTCGACAGAGTCGGCTGGCCTAAAGCGCGCACTTGCAGCACCTTATGGAATTTTTGCAACACTCTGCAAGTCGGCGACCTAGTACTAGCCAACCAAGGTAGAAATGCCGTCAAAGGCATTGGTATTATTACCTCGCACTACCGATATATTGCCTCTCCCACAGCCCCCCCGCGCCGCCCGCAAGGTTTTAATAACCTGCGCAGGGTCAAATGGCTAACTAACCAAACGCTGCCGTTATCCGGTTGGTACTTTGATGCCCCTACCGTCTGTAATTTGGGTGTTGAATTGTATGAAACCACGTTAATCGGTGATACGGATGGGAACTTAGTGCAACTTTTGCAACAGTGGGGATTGACGCTGAAAACTTTACAGCAAGCAATACAAGCGGTGCGAAATGATTATGAGTCAGACAATACTTAAAAATTCTAGTACAACTAATGGTGAAACCGCATGGATACCCTAGATCTAGACGAATACCCACTTGATGCAAACGCAATCCAAGCAATTGATGTTCTGAACATTGTGGGACTTTCGACACATATAAAATTAAAATTTGACCGCTGTTTCTTACGCATTTATCGCGTCGAAAGAACGACCGATAGCTTTTTCTGCCGCATTGCCATTCCAGGCTTTGAAGATGATGAAGGTTATTCACTGGAGTTGCCTTGCTCTGAAATCGGTCGGAGCGAGCCCGAACCAAAAGATAATTCACGCCATCAAAAATTTGAATACGATCCTGACGAAGATGCCATGATTAATATCGATGAATACGAACCGGAATTTGAGCCAACTGATGATTATTTTGATGAATACTCAGTATTTAATTGCGGTTTATCTTTTGATGATTTAGCCAATAATGCCAGCTTTGAGTTTAAGGAGTCTTTCGCGAATGGCCGACATTATCTTCTTTTAGATGTGCGAATTAAGGGAACGCCATATCGGGGGTATGCGTTATTGGAAGATGAGCTTTATCGCAAAATTAGAAAGATTTAGTTTTTCTAAAAAGATGAAAATCGGACTTCTGGATAAGGATACATATCGTTCATTTGCTACACTACCCTTTAACAGTACAGAATGCCGATTTTCTGATCAGAAATCATATTTTATGCCCATATCCATCAATAACATATTCACCTTTTCCGAAACAGTATGGACACGTTTCAACTTCACCAGCACATCGACAGGGTACAGTACGTCGTTCTGACGAATAATATCTCTGATAAGGTTTGTTGTTGGACCATAAATCAGGTTGATTTTTCTTTGCATTATCCTCATCTATTATTTTCTGTGCTAACTCATTGTTAGTGATAATAAAATTAACAATTTCTTGTTCGGTAATGAATTTACCATCTAATTTGGAATCTCTATTGTTATAGACTTTAAATTTTGACCCGCAAGCTTCAATCTGAAGAATTGTCCTAGTTCTGACTCCACGAGGATATATTTTCAGTAGTCGCCCATCCGTGCAAAAAGTCTCATGCTTTTCGTCATAATGAGTATCAGAGCCTATAATAAAGGCTTCCATGTTATTTGCGTCTACACATGGTTTAATGTTTTTTAACAATACCTGCATAATTAAACCCCAAAAAAATACGTTAAATTGGCTGACTGCTTGCCTTCAGTTACTAATTTCACTGCTGCAACTTTAAATTCTTCTTTAGATACACCTTTTTCTCTTTGGAATACTTCAAAAAACGTGTCCTGATTAGTGTATATTGATCATATATAAATAATCATTCGTTTCTGGATTGATAGGCGCGTTATAATGTCCATATTCTTGATCAATGCCTACTCGCATCAACAAGCCTTTGTTTTTGTTCATTGTCAGTCTCGCTTAATGGTTATAATTAATTAAATTTAATCAAATTTCTATTTATGATTTAGCTAAGACATCATCAATGTGTGATTCCCAACTTCTCTAAAATATCCCCAAACCTTTCCTTATCATCCCCAACAAGGGTGCGTTGTTCAACATTTCAGATATTAAGAGCCAAGGGTTGCTCCAAGTACTACTATAAATCCGCTAAACGACGTTCCTTTGATAAATACTAGTAACGATATTGCTTACGCGCTTAATCTACAATTTCTAGGGTATTCAACTATTCCGCTCGTAATCCATAATTATCAGATTAACTTCGCTATTTAAAACGTCCAGTGTTAATCCCCAGCATCCTAGTAGTTCTGCAATACATCTATCTTCATCCCCTATTAATAGGTTTTCACCCAGTTCAACACCCAAATCACAGACCGTTGGACTATCAAAATCCCAATTTGATAAAGCGATAGTCTGATTAGCCAACCACTTTACATAACGTAAATTATTCATATCACTAGGCCGGGTGGGTCCGCTTGTTGGGTTTCTGTAATAGTGATAATCGGAAGTAATAATGCCCAAACCAACTGCTTCATATCGGCCTTTACTGGCGATCACGATATCACCCACCTTAAGAGTATTGGCAAAATCCCACAAAGTGCTACAGGTTCGAGCTTTATGCCAGCCCATTTTTTCCAGCAAATCATCAAAATTGTCATAATGCTTTATAGAACCGTATTCATTCCAGCCGATAACGATATAACCCTTGGTATAACATTGTTGCCAGTAACAAGATCCCTCACCGGGAGCGATTTTCCAGATTTTGGTTGACTGGGTTTGCTTATGTTCTGCTATGACAGACCCAGTTGTTTCGGAATAGCGTGTAGCAGTTTGTAGCACAATTGAACTGATTTCCTGACGTAACTTTTCAGGTTTTATTACTTCAATTTCCGCTCCTTGGGATAGCAACCACCAATGCAGTTGCCAACTATCCTGTACCTCCGCGGAGAGTAAAAATCCATTTTGTTGTGGAATTAACTCCTGAGTTGGCGACAATTTTGTCTCTCTCAAATAATCCGCTAGTTTCTTACTCACCCAGGCTTGAAGCAATACGGTGCCGGTTATATTGAATTGCATCGCACCGCTGTTAATATAAGCTTCTAATGTAACTGGGTGCGTATGTTTTACTGCTTGATGGTTATTACGAGCATGGCTGATGCGATGCAACGCGTAAGTACGAAAATCTGGATAATTAAAGGTCGAGGCTACCAAATATGTGATTGGGCCACGCTGAACCAATCCTAAGGGATGTAAAACTTTGTAGGTAGACGTTTGGTCGTGGGGGGTACGATAAACAACCTCCAACTGCTGACTGTGAAGAACTGCAGTTTGTACAGTTTCCAGAACCTCCGGCTTGATTTGGGGAGGCACTATGTCAAGATGGGGCGAGACATGGCGAATTTTTTCAGGCCAGTTAGCAGCAGCCGGATCGTATTTTGACGTCCCAAGGGTTTTTTCAGCCTGAACAAACTGTGACTGCAAGCTGTTTAACATTGCTTCTGGCAACAATGGTGTGAGTAATTTTTGGATAAATTGAATACTCAATGCCTCCGTTATCGTAATACCCGGAATGCCGCCGCTCTCTGTTCGATCCCAATACCACAGTTCAAGACCTTTTTTATATTTAGGGTCGGGATTTTTGCCGTCACATTTAACATTACGGCTAAAAACGGTTTGCAGCGCTTCAAGATCTCTATTGATCGTTCGAGTTGATACTGAACCTTCTATCTCCTCAGCCAATTCTTGCTCTAACGTTTCCCGACTTTTAGCTTTATTGGGATCGCTGGGCAATAGCCTCAATAAGCTCCAGACACGAATCAAGGCTTTGGTGGTGCTATTTTGTGGCATATATGAAAGCTCCCGAAAGAAAAGTGACTAAAAAATAAAGTCGTTTGTTGCTATGTAAACATTAAGACCCAAAATTTCGTTTTACTGTTGATATAGGTTGTAAACTCGGTCACTCGTTATTATGTATTGATAACTTCCAACCATACTTTTCCAAGCCGCAACCAAACAATCCCCATCCCTAAAACCGGCTTTGAATTGCGCGTGTGCGTGACGGCCTGGACATAGCGAAATAATTGGGATCGGTAATGTTGGTAAAGGTTGTCAAGATCATCGCCGCGATCAGATTTGTAATCGATTATCCAATAGCCGATCTTGGTTTCAACTAATAGATCAATTTGACCGGAGACCACACTTTGGTGCTGATCCAGACATAAGAACGGCACTTCTCGTCCCAAGGCTTTGGGTTTAAAGTATTTCTCAAGCCAGGTCTCAAAGCATTGGCAGAACGCGCAGATTTGCTCTCGATCCTCGTCATTGAGTTCGGGCAACGCTTGTTGAAGTAATGTCTGGTTGGCTGAATTGCCATTGAGAATTTCCAAGGCCCGGTGCATCAAGCTACCTTTTTCCACTGCCGAGCTTTGCATGTGGAGCGTTATCGAGTTAGTTAAATCAATCTTGGTTAGGGTACCAGGTTGTTCTGCTTTAGCGTTACCTTTGACTAAGGAAGGTGAAATACTCTCGGGAGTCAGTGGCGTTGTAACAGTTAGCTTTTGTAATGCCGCCCTGAACTCAACCGGCATCGGCACAATCTTCTGCTCGGTACCTTGCTCAAATTCTTTCGGCATGTCCTTGCCACATTGGATAATCGAAGCTTCGAACAATTGTTGATCAATACACATACCCTTTTCGTTAAGGTCAATATTATTACCTTCTAGCAGGACATGCAGAAAACTAAACTTGTTTTTTAACTGATGTGATGACCATTCCAGAATCAGTTGTTCTCTGGCACGCGTTAAAGCCACATACAACAGACATTTGGCATCATTGACCAAGGCAGGCAGTAAATGGTTTGCAAACTGTTCTTGAGTTTCAGATGCTAAAAACTTTGGCGTAAACAGCAGTTGCGCGTTTTTCAGAATATCCCCGATCGGCTTAAAACTGGTATAACCGGTTTCAAGTGTCGGAAAGCGTGGCTCCACGTTACTTTCTAATCCGCATACAGCCACGACTGGCCATTCTCTGCCCTTTGAACTATGCCAGGTAACCAGTTGAACCGCGTTTTCGGAGACCGCTTGTGGTTGCGGTTGAGCATCGTTTTGTTCAACCACGAGACTCAGCCAGACCAAAAAACTCTTCAGATCATGACCATAGATGCCAGCGCTACTGAGGGTACTGGCAGGAGCACTCACAAAGTTTTCCGCTTCAGCCACTAAGCGTAAGATCGCCGCACGGGCTTGTTTGCCATCCGCCCAAGTAGACACCCGCGTATAGAGATCCAAGGCGACAATGATTTCTTGCAACAAGGTCGTCACTGTTTTATCGGCACGTTGAATGGCAATATTATCCAGACACGTCAACACCGGATCGTTGAGGTCCTGTTTCGCTACTAATTCATCAAGGGCCCCTTGCAATTGGTAGTGACCACATTCGCTGGTCACCAAATATAAGGCCGCATGTCGATCCGATGTGTCGACAACATAACTGAGCGCATAATAAAGTAATTGCACCATGGCTGAAGCAAACCAACCTTCGGCTTCGATTCTCACTGAAACGCCCAATTGCCTCAAGGCATCCGCCATGTTTTTCAGACCGGCACTCCGCGGATGCAATACCGCTATATCGCTGCCTTTAATTGGTCGGTGTTGCCCCGATTTTTTATCGAAAATGTGGATTTCAGGAGTGTCCAACAAAGCTTTGATACGCAGCGCCGTATATAAATGATGGGTGGTTTTTGTAGATTTTGCTTCTTGCGCCACAATTTCCAAGGGCGTTAATTTCGATCTGAAACAAGCTTTGGCCGTTAAAGCCTGATAATCGCCCCCAAACAAATTTTTACCAATGGCATTGATCCACGGCATCAAAGCCTTTTGGCTGCGCCAATTGCCGGTTAAGGGCTTAACGTTGGCACCTGACTGGTTTTCCAATTCATTCATCAAACGCGCATCAGCATGTTGAAAACGCATTATGGCCTGTTTGGTGTCACCCACAATTAAGGTCGGAATCCCGGTTTGCTGCAAGCGGTATAACAAGGAAAACTGTAGCGGATTGGTATCCTGAAATTCATCAATTACCAGACAATCGAAGCGACTGGCTAGATGCTTCAGAACTAGCGGATTTTGTAATAACTGGTCCGCCAAGGCCAACATATCCGTGTAATCCAATAAACCGGCTTGTTGTTTTTGGTGTTGATAAGCGTTGAGGGTTGCCTCGGCAGTTTTGAACAGTCCTTGAAGATGCGTCAAGGCCTGTTCCAAGGGGCCTGGATGATGCTTTAATTGCCCGGCGGCTAGCATCACTGCATCCGCTAAGTCGTCGTAATTAACCGGTAAAGTAAAATTTCGATTACTTTTCTGCAAGTTTTGTAACTCAAGCCATAAACTCCAATCGCTTGCTATGACAGCTTTATCTTGGGCTTTTTGTAAGGCTTTATAATTGGCACGCAGTCGTTTCTGAGCGCTTTCGCTACTGGCATAACTATCAAGCGGTGCTGAATGTTTTTTTAATAAAGCAGTCACCGCGCTATGCAGTTCCTTATTAAGCTTTGCGGCATCCAGAGTATTGCCGTAGTGAGTCTTCAAATAATGTTCAGCGGCCTGATAAAGGGTCACGTCGATGCTCTCGCGTCCCAATACCCTAAGGGTAGCAATCACTTGCAGAATCCGCTTTCTAAACTGATCACTGGCGGAATTGCCGCTCATAAAATCATAGCGATAACCATAGCCATAGAGATCCGCCAAAATAGCATCGCCTTCTTGTGGAATACTTAAGGTGCTTCGAATCAACGCCGTTTGTTCCTCATCAGTCAACAAGGTAGCCGCAGGCGACAAACCGCCTTCCAGACAATAATCAGTCAAAATACTCAGGCCAAAGCCATGAATGGTGCTGATCATTGCTTGATTCAATTGAATCGATTCGGCAATCATGCCGTTAGCGATCAATTCAGCACGAATACGCTGACGAAGCTCGGCAGCTGCTGCTTCCGTGAAAGTGACTGCAAGTACCCGTGAGGCATCGACCTGCTTTTTTTTGATCCAGACCGCAATTTCGGTTTGAATATGGTGCGTTTTTCCGCTACCGGCTGCAGCGGGAATAATGGTAATTTTGGCTAAGGGCATGACTTGGCTCCTACGGATGGCTGAATTTGATGATTAATGGACTGTCATCTAAGGCAAAGGGTTTGATCCCAGTTTCTTTAAGAATGGTTTCAGCATCCTTTTTGTGATTGAGCTTGATCTCGCCTTTGCGTAATTCGGCGATGCGTTGTTTAAGCCAAATTATTGCTTCCGTGTCGATCTCAGAAAATACCTGCGCATGTGGTAACTTATTAATGGCTTGGTCGAGCAAGACCTCCTGATCGTTAAGCATGTAATACATGAGAGTGCTCTGGTTCGGTTTACCATTTAGCGTTTGGCTGTTTTTTAACATGGTTTTGTATAACGAAGCTTGTAAATCATAGTGTTTCAGCATACGGGGCACGCGGCTATCGGCTTTACTTTTTTTAAAATCGACGATGATCTTCTCACCAGTCGCAAGTTCTAAAATACAATCGGCATAGCCACTGATCGGACAATTAAAGATCTCCCCGCTAAGCGCCAACTCATTAGCCACGATCGTCGCACCACTAAGCGTAAGTATGTTTTGCCAAGCCAGAGCGGCCTTGAAAATTTCCTGAGTGAGCAAGGTTTTGTCAAGATGCCAGTCAGTGGTATTCAAAAACGGCGCAATCTCGTCTATCGCGAGATCAAGAACACCGGTGAATCGTTTTTGAATGCTATTTGATGAAAGAATGGTGCCGCCAGCCACAAACAAAAGTTCGAACACTTTATGCGCGATACTGCCTTGGGTCATGACATCCAGTGCTTGGACCTGCCAGACTTTGGCTTCGATATGGTTGCGATTAAGTAACCATGCTAAAGGAGACACTAACAGTTTTTCAAAACCGCTCGGCGATTCGGGTTTAGGCTGGCCGGTCGAATCTTTACGTAAAGTCAACAAATCCTGGGTAAATTTCAAATCCTTGATCACTAAGGTTCTGGGGGTAGTCAAGGTGAGTGCTGGCAGTTTCGGTAGGCCATGCACCTGTTGGCGTTCCGCTTGAATATCCAAATTGTTGATTAAGACACTTGGTTCTGTAACCCCTTTAAATAATTGTGCCTGATAAGCCAAACTAACCGATGGTGCTTGCTCCTCTCCGGCTAGAGTTTGCTGCGGAATTAAAAACACTACGCTGCCGGAGGCTTTACCAAGTTGTTGCCGAAAACGCCGTTGATGGAGAAGATTAAGCGCCTCTACATCGCTCCAGTCAATGTCATAAGCTCCCGACAAAGCGTGTTTTTCAGCTTCCAAGATAAAACTTGAGGCTTTGACTTCCAAAGGATAATGCCCTTCGACAAAACCTAAGACATACAATTTTTTGACCGGCCGCCAGGCCATTTCACGTTCGCAGAAAATCGCAATCCCTTCCTGGGTATAATTTATTTCCGCTTCTTTCGACAAGGCGTTCGGTTCGACCAATTGCAATAAAGCCGACCAGTTAATTTCTTGAGCTTCTGCCTGATCAAGTAACTCTTCTGTTAATGTTTCGAGCAATTTCTTGATTGATGACGTCACAACGACCCTACCCTGCTCAACCGATAGATCGCGAACACTCTCAGCTAAGCTATTAAGATCTGCCAATAAGTCTTCAACGTTTGAAAAAGGTTTACAGATCCGTCCAATAAGAGCAATCGCTTCGGCATTTAATTTTAGATTGTTAGCTAACTCAATCACACTGTCCGGACTTTCAAAACAAGCCTGGGCCAATAATTGTCCGATCGCCAACGACCAAGGCATGATGGGTAGGCTCAGTAACGCTGCCAGCGCCATGGGAGGTATTACGCAAGCCTCACGGCACTGTAAAAAGAGACTGATCAATTCTCGAGGTAAATCCCTTACCCCAATGGACACTGGCAGGCCGGATATCGGTAATCCAGCTTTATCAAAAACTTCTTGGATAAAATCCACATAATAACGCTGCTCCGGGATTAGCAGAGCAATATCCTGAAGTTTTAGAGTTTGCTCGAATGCCAAAGATGCTTGAATCATTCCGGCCACAAGCTCAACCTCTTCCAGCGCATCACGGACTGCCAGCCATTGTATTGAAGAGTCAGGCTTGGACTGGGTTGCGGTGGCTGTAAACAAATGCTTTTGCACATGCGCCAAAGGGCTTTTGGGTTTCGCTAATGGTTGAACCAGCGCTTCAAATATATTCGGTGCAGCGTTGTCTTGATCAGGAATTACTAAATGCGCTAACAAGGCCCGTTGCCAGGGCGACAAAACGAAATTTTCAGGGTCATAACATACTTGAATTGGGTGCAGTGCTTGTTGAGGATCGGCCTGCAAAATTGCATGAATGATCGCTAAATCCTCAGGCAAGGCACCTTGCAACTCTTGTTGAAGGTCCAGCAAATCTTTCAAACGCTGATGGACTCGATCGCTGCCCGAAATCTTTAGACGTTTTTTTCCTGGAGGGCAGGCTTCAATAAATTCGCGCAGTTCCCGAGCAATCCACTTAGAAATATTCGGTTCATCAACCTTGAAACTGGCACTCCACCCAAAAGGCGTTAAACCTGTTGTGGTTCGGTGCTCCAGATTCCGCATCGCCGTCAGCACGAGTTTCTGCCAATCACATTGTTGCTCAGGTACTGCATAGCTGTTACTGACAACCGTCAACAATTCCTGCCAAGTACCCACACGTAAAAACAATGCCGGTGCGTGGGTAGCGAGATGTCGACGCATGAAACGTGCTGCGGCTTTGTCCGGACATAAAACAAACTGAATCTGCTGCATAAGATTCCCTGAGAGTCAAAAGGTGAGGTAGAAATTGATAATCAGCATGAACGAGCGGGAAACTCCAGAAATTCCTGTTTCAACCCTGAATTGCTGCCCTGCCTGCGTTTATAGTGATGTTCACTTAACATGAGTCTAGCCCATTACAGCGACAAAACGAGTCGTATTAAATTGAGTTCCATCTTTCAATACTGACTGGAATTCATGACATTAACCTTAGGTAAAAATACGATAGTCATCTGATTAAAAAGATATTAATAGACCAATGATTAAAAATATTTTGAATGGTCTTATTTTGTCGCACATCCGTCTTATACTCATCATTAGAGTAAACGCTTGTTAATTCTTGTGCTTATGACGATCAGATTTCCCCATGAGGGGCGTAAACCAAAAGACCCGTAAGGTATCCATTTCGTGAATTGGCTCACATATTTTTTGAATTGCTTAAAGTTCTTATACGCTTGCTAAAGGCATTCTCTGTTGGCAAAAACTTTGGAGCAATACCATGCGCACGATTACACAAATAAATACCACAGCAGTACAGGAAGGTTTTACGACGATGATTATCACCACTGTTCTATGTGATGACGGTTCCATCTGGCAGGAAATCTGCCAATCGAAACCACTCAGCTATGCGCAAAGTCCTTGGCGTCAACTGGATGGAATTCCTGAAGAAAATCAGGACTTTGGTAATAACACTTACGGACCACGACCACGTATTCGATCGACCTATAAACGAAAGGTATTAAAAGTTGATTTTCATTCCGAAGACTCACCCAGCACTTACCAGTATCAAGAAGACTTGCGACGTAGGACATTCCTGACTTGGCTAAGAGAAGAAGGCTTGATGTGGCATCCTTGTCGACTGCGAGGGAAAGAGACCAGTTATTTGGGGCAAGTCTATATCGATATCGATTGCAATCTGGAAACCAACTTGTCCTATCATCGACTGCTTGACTATCTACTCGCCGCTGATTTGACGTTTGCGAAAGTCTCTTTGACAGAATTAACCAGTATTTATTAAAAACTGAAAATAAATCGAGAAAGATTTCCTATCAGTCATATTTTGTCGCATTACCGTTTTATGCTGTTGGTTTAGACGATGACCAGCTAAATTTGAGTTTTACCCAGACTCAAGTTTGCTCCGTCATTGCCATAGCTCTTTAACAATTTAGATGAATTTAACGGTTAAAAGCCCATTCTGCTCGCTTGCGGGTGGAATGGCTACATTATTTATATACACTTGAAGGAGACCATTATGTTTTACCTAAAACTGACCCAAACCCTTTGGGAGCAAGTCATGGATGGTGTTTCCAAACAGTACCAAATAGCCACTGAGACTATTCAAAAAACCTTACAGCAGAAGCAATTAGACGCTCTCTCATGGGCCACTCCAGAAAAAGCACTCAAACAAATGCCGATGATAACACCCCAGAAACACGACACCGTTGATCCGTTATTGCGTTTATGGCTGTTGCGCTTACTGATACCTCTGGAATGTCACCGGAAATTTATAGACAAATATAATAGTTTCCAAAATGACGAATTGGCGATTTTGTTTGGTTTTAAAACCCATACGGATACGGTCATTAGCATCAGTGAAGCCGATATCGAGGAAGCCATGAGGATGGCTTTGGATGAATTGAATGAAAACGAACAATCTGAAATTCAAAGCAAAAACGCTGAAAAGGATCAATTGAGTCGGCGAAAAGCAATGATGTATTTGACCTTATTACATCACCAAGCTGAACATCAAGCTAATACCTGCCAATTACCCCAGCCTCTCGCTGATAACATTAAACAATTAGTCGAACAAGTGGGTCTCTCCCAGGTAGAAAGTGCCATTCTGGCTTTTGCGGTATTGATGCACACTAACCGCCTATTAAATGACGTGACAGACTGGCTGGGGCGCGAAATGACTACGCTTAAGGTTTACCACACGCTGTCGGTGCTGTTGGGATTTTCGGAAGCGGACATTCGCGCAGCACTTTCCAGTCAGGCGACCTTGGCACAAACTTCACTGGTCGTGCTGGAAAGAGATCACTGCACAGATCTCAGCAGCAAAATCAATGTGCTGTCTCGAAGCTTTGCAGACCGACTGAGTTCAGAAACCGGTTCGCCGGTGGATTGGCTGCGGGACATGGTTATTCCAAGTCAGGCACCTTTATTAACGCTTGCGGACTATTCGCACTTGCAAGATTCTCTGGATTTTTTACAGCCCTACCTACAAAAAGTGCTGAATAATCGGCGTAAAGGTGTCAATGTTTTTCTATATGGTGCTCCCGGTACCGGCAAAACCCAATTGACCCGTGTGTTGGCAAAATTGCTGGATCATCCACTGTACGAAATAGCCAGTGAAGATAACGATGGTGATCCCATCAAAGGCGAACATCGTCTTCGGGCTTTTCGTGCCGCTCAGGCATTTTTTCGGAACAGTCCGACCCTGATTCTCTTCGATGAAGTCGAAGATGTATTTAACGACGGTAACAATTATTTCGGAACCAAAAGCACGGCTCAAACCCGCAAAGCCTGGATGAATCGATTGCTGGAGGAAAATCCGATACCGACATTTTGGCTAGGCAATACCATTGACAGCATTGATCCGGCTTTTATCCGGCGCTTTGATTGGGTGCTGGAAGTCCCGATACCGCCGAAAGCCCAACGTGAGCGGATTATTCGCCAAAGTTGCAGCGAGGTCTTGACGACTCAGGCGATCGAACGTCTAGCCGCCTGTGAAGAGTTGGCCCCTGCCGTCGTCACCCGCGCGGCCGAAGTGATCGGAACCTTGACCGAACAATTTCCGGTTGACCGTTTGTCGACAACCTTGCAGCAAATGATGGACAAAACCTTGCAAGCGCAAGGCCATACCGGTTTAAACAGTGATCAAGCAGTGCGCCTGCCGGATTTCTACGATCCAGCCTTGATCAACTGCGATGCCGACTTAAAGCAAATTGCCGAAGGCATTAGGCATCATGGCAGCGCCCGGATTTGTTTATTCGGCCCGCCTGGTACCGGCAAAACGGCTTATTCGCGCTGGCTTGCCGAACAACTCGGAAAACCCTTGCAGGTCAAACGTGGTGCCGATGTCCTGAGTATGTGGGTGGGTGGTACTGAGCAGAACATTGCCCGCATTTTTAAAGCGGCCGAGCAAGATCAGGCCATTTTGTTGATTGATGAAATCGACAGTTTTTTGCAGGATCGCAACGGTAGTCACCATTCGTGGGAAGTCACCGCAGTCAATGAAATGTTGACCCGGATGGAAAGTTACAACGGGGTATTCATTGCATCGACCAACCGGCTTGAAGGTTTGGATAGCGCAGCGCTTCGTCGTTTCGATCTAAAAGTGCAATTTGCGGCATTAAAACCGGAACAAGCCTGGACTTTGCTGGAGAGTCATTGCCAAGCTTTAGGTTTAGGGCCACCGGATGATAGTCTGAAAAATTCGCTGCATAAACTCGACGACTTAACACCGGGCGATTTTGCAGCTTTGGCGAGGCAACATCGTTTCCGGCCGCTTAAAGATGCCCAGGCTTTGATCAGCGCCTTACAAAACGAATGTGCCTTGAAAACTCCCTATCATCGGCAACCGATAGGGTTTCTATAAACCAACTTTCGATAAGATAAAGTTACAGAGAGGTCAAGAACCCCAACATATCAAAGCGGCGACACCTGTTGGGGTTTGCACACTCACCACGTTTTAATTTAAAAGTGTCGATAATATCAGAATTAATCATTCTGACCGACGCGCAATATTTTGAGTGCGAACTATACTGTTTTAAGAAATCATCAGGAGTCTGAGCATGCCGCGCATTAGTGATCTGAATGCCATCGCCCGCCAATGGGAAATGTTGCAATTACTGCCAAAAAAATTACCAGGCATCACCAGTGGCGAACTGCAGAAGAAACTTGATAACCATGGCTATCCCGTGGTCAAACGCACTGTGGAGCGAGATTTACAGGCCTTAAGTGAAGCCTTTCCGATTCTCTGTAACGACAAGGGTAAACCCTATGGCTGGTACTGGAACCCTGAAGCCAGTGCCAACTTGCCAGGGATTACCCTGGCAGAAGCCCTGTCGCTGCGCCTGGTGGAAGATTTGCTCAAACCACTGCTACCCAAAGCAATCCTGAGCAGCCTGCAAGCCCAATTCAATCAAGCACAAGCCAAATTGGCCAGTCTGCAACCCGAAAATGCCACCGCCAATTGGCAAAACAAGGTGCGCCATGTACCGCCCACCTTGCCACTGTTACCCCCGAAATTAGACGAGGCTATTCTCGAAACCGTACAGCAAGCCTTATTGAACGATAAGCAGCTGGATGTTAAGTATCAAGGCGTGCACACTAACCAACCCGCCTGGCGTATCTTGCACCCTTTGGCGCTAGTGCAACGCGGCACCCTCACCTATCTGGTCGCCACCGCCTTCAAATATCAGGATGTACGCATTTATGCCCTGCATCGCTTTTGCCAAGCGAAGATGCTCTCCGAACCTTCTCAGCGTCCGATCGAATTTGATATCGATACCTACATCGCTGCAGGACACCTGCATTTCGGCGATGACGATCTCGGACCAATTAAACTTAAAACCTGGGTCAGTGATGGCTTAGCCGCTTATCTCGAAGAATCACGTTTGTCGGAAGATCAAACCCTCGTTCAAGATTCAAACGATGGCTACCTGCTCAGCGCGACAGTGCTGGAGTGGTGGATTAGGTCGATGGGGGCCGGGATTGTGGTGGTAGAACCGGTGGATTTGAAAGAAGCGCTTGTGGGGGATTTGGAGGGGGTATTGGCGAAGTATTCACTGAAACATGACGGAGGTAGCCGCTAAAAAGTTCTGCATGTAGATTTAAGGTAATATTAGAAACAAAAATATTCGGTGTGGCAACTATTAGACTTGCCTACACACCAGAAACTACTACGAAAATAAACATTATGGCTTGAAGCCAAAATCAAAGGAACTATAAATGGAATCATCAACAATAATTCGAAAAATGATGGCCGGTAATGAAATTATGGTACCTACCTATCAGCGCGCCTATTCGTGGGAAACCCCGATAGAAACCTCAGACAGAAAAACGCAAACAGACGTTTTCTTGTCAGATTTAGAAGAGTACAGCCGAAGCAACGCAAAAACGCCATATTACTTTGGCCACTTTCTTTTTGAAGAAAAAAATCAAAAGTTTAAAGTTATAGATGGTCAACAACGCTTAACAACCATTATTATCTTTTTATCTGCACTATTTACCAAGCTGAAAACGATAAGAGCTTTATCGGAGAAAGAACAATTTTGCTATGAAGACATGATAAAGCGGGGGAGCGAATTCCGATTTTTGACTGTAGATTACGATGAACAGCTATTCATCGACTATGTAATTAATCAAGCCAAGTCTGACCATAATGGTCTTGAAACTGAATCTTCACGTCGTATCGTCAGGGCATTTGACTTTTTCAAAAAACAACTTTCTGAGAAACCTGAAGACTATCTGATTAAGATGCTTTCTATCATCAGTGAGGCGACCTGCACAACTCACCCCGTTCAGAATGAATCGGAAGCGATTCAGATGTTTATATTTCAAAATGATCGAGGAAAACGACCATCAAATCTTGAAATCGTCAAAGCGCAATTTATGTACCATGTGCATTTGTACGGCAACAATGATAAAGATGCGTTAGTAAAAGAAATCAAGAACCGTTTTGAAAAAATCTATAAATCAATTTCTTCAATTGAATATCGAATCAACGAAGATGATGTTTTATTGTATACCCTTCGCGTGTATTTCAATTCGTTGTGGGAAACAAACTCTTTAAGCAGGATCAACAAGAGATTGGTAGAAGATAACCCAATTGACTTTATCATGTCGTTTACCAACGCACTCTCAAAAAGTTTCGAATATTTATCTCAGTTTTTTGGTGCTGATGAGCGGACAAATTTTAAAATTCATTCTTTGATAGCGCTAGGTGGAATAGCGGTTGCGCTGCCGTTTATCATCAAAGCGTATCGATATGATTTAGCTCTTGATGAAATTGGTAATCTTTGCTCCTCACTGGAATCTTTAGTACTTCGGCATCGCCTAATCGGGACTCGGGCAGACATCACATCAAGGATAAACGATGTATTCGAAAAATTCACTGAAAGCACCAAGGATATCTCCCCGATAATTGATCGAATTAATTTGTTGAAAACGACAACTGACTGGTGGTGGGCCTATTGGAACAATGATAAGTTAAAAGAGTCGCTCCAAGGCGGGATAAATCATTCTGTTGCTAAGTACATTCTTTGGAAATATGAAAACCACCTTAGAGCGCAGGGAAAGGCTGGTTATATTTTGCGCTATGACCACATCATGTTGCCCGAACTTGAACACATTGCACCTACCACAGAACCTGAACTCAAACCGCATGGATATGATATGTATGATGACGATTTCCGCAATCAATTTCTGAATTGCTTGGGAAACTATTTACTTTTATCTAAATCACACAACGCTTCCATCCATAACGATTCATTTCCCATAAAGCACCAGGATTACAAGTGGCTTGAGCAGCAAAGGGAAGTACAAAGTTTAGTTCCTGATCCCAGTAAGGACATATGGAGTAGAGACATAATAAAAAGTAGAAAAGACAAAATTATCAATGTCATTATGAGTAATTGTTAATAAGGATAGCTTACTCGAAATTCGGGCTTTTCCTAAATGACAGAGTTTTGAATAACAAGATGTCATTGGAACTGCAAACATTCGTCAAATCCCTGTTTTGCGGAAACGTTCTGTCTTCACGGAAAACAATCAATGAAACGCTACGAAAAAAGGAATAAAATGAATCACCATAGCACACCAGAAAACAATAACATTTTCAGTCATCTTGCAGAACACGCTAAGCAGATTGAACAGCGTTGGACAAGTGTTTATCAAGGCATTTGTGGTGCAAGTAATGATCATTCGCATTTTGATAGTCAACGATTTGAAGAATTGAACACAAAATTTCAGAGTGCTTTGCAACGACTGCATAGCGATTTAGAAAACCCCACCTTAATTCTCGCCACCACTGGCACAACCAGCAGCGGCAAAAGCACGATTGTTAATTTATTGTGTGGTGCGAATTTAATGCCACGCATGGCGCAAGAAATGAGTGCCGGCGTGGTTTACATCCATAACAGCTCTGATCATAAAAATCATTTGAAAGTCCACGACACCGAGGGAGCGTTATGGGAATGTGGCGAATGGCATGATTTAAGTGAGGCAGAAATCCGTGACAAACTCACTAAAGTGATGGACGAATTTAATAAAAGCAAAGGTATTAACCAACCCGCTACACCACACATTGAACTGATTTATCCGCTTGCTTGTTTTAACAACTCTGAATTGTTATCTCTTTCACGCTTGCCTAAAAGCACACAATTCAAGCTGATGGATTTACCCGGCTTACGCAATCACCAAGACAACACAAACGCCGAAGTGATTAAAAATTGCCGTGATGCCTTATGTCTTGTAGCCTACAATATGGAAGAAACGGATGAAAATCGCCGACTGGAGTTAGTTCAACAGGTTTTACAACAAATCAAACACATGGGCGGTTCACCTTCTCGAATGATGTTTGTGCTGAATCGCATTGATGCGTTTCTTTGCGACCACGAAGCAGATCGCCGCCGTGATGAACATATCAGCAAAGTCAAAGCAGAAATTAAAGACATACTTCACAAAGAATTGCCTGAACACCGCGACACTTTAGATAATTTAACCTATAGTCCATTAAGTTCATTGCCTGCCTTACACGCTCAACACATTAAAATAGGCATTAACAGAATTCAAGCAGCGGATCAGTTAGATACCCATTTTAACAGTTTGATTCCTGCCGAATTGATAGATGACCTTCCACGTAGAATTAACGCATGGAAAGACCATGATTTTCAGCGTATCAGTGAAACGGTATGGAAAAATAGTTATGGAGCAGAGTTTTTCAACAAATTAAATAATCATATTCAAGACCATTTTCCCACCTTAGTTATTCCAACTATCGTGCAACGCTTCGACAAAGAAGCAAGTCAGGCTGTGGGTGAAATGATTCGGACTTGTTACAGTGAGTTAAACAGTTCACAAGAAAAATATGAACAGGCTTGCACATTATTAATTAGACAAAATACAGATTTGCGCGAGTTTCTCGACAACTCGAAAAAGACCTTACTTGACCCATTTAATGAATTAATCGAAGGATTAAAAAAAAATGATGCTGATTTGGGTAATTTGCTCGATTTAGTTGCAGAAGATTTAGTCGAAACAGCGATTTTCAAAGGGAAAATTACTACAGAAAAATTATTTCCTTTAGCTTCTTGGCGTGAAGAATTAAGAAAAAGCTCCATAGGAATATTAGAAGGCGCAAAACAATCGTTAGATAGTAAAAGACGCAATTTTATTAATACTGGAGCAGACAGATTATCTGAGCGTCAACAGCAACGTTTAAGTATGGCTTGTGATTATTATTCAATGGCGATTAAAGAAAATGATGAGTCTCGCTTTGACGAACAATTGGACAATTTTTTATATGATGTAAGTGAAGTTATTTACAGTGCTTTAACAAATCAAGTGAGTCAAGAAAATTCGCGTATTCATGATACTGTAGAATTAATTATGAAATACTATCTTGATTATTTAAAAAAGGGTATGGAGAGAATTGTCCCAGAATGGAGTTTAACAGTTGGTCATTATGTACTTGATGATATTAAAATGCCAGAAATCAATCTCTCTTTTTTAAAGTCAGAAATTGAGACAAAAACTAAAACAAAATATAAAGTAGAAAAAAGAACTGTTAGACGCTGGTACACTTTATGGATTATTCCTCAAACAGAAAAATATAATGAAGCATATGAAGTTTCATATAGATGCTTACCTAGTTCAGAGTATTTATTCAGATCCCTTAGCCACAGGAAGTCTTGGCACTGGGAATCCAGCCCGTCTTTGACGAATCACCGCCGCCAAATAAATCCAAGGCGACTGTTGGCGCACGCGGCAGGTTTCAATCACACTAATCAGAATTGCCAATATTCTC
>CANNKG010000074.1 GCA_947505105.1 Methylococcaceae bacterium
GGCTCGCCATAATGACGTGGAAATGTGGGAAAAAGATAACATTCCTTACACTGTTCGAAAAAAACGCCAAGCTTTTTTCAACAATATTGCAAGCCAAAAATCGGGAGTAAAATAACTGGGACAGAGGGACTTATTTCGACAGCCTAGTTTGAGACTCAATTCCTGAAGCTTTCGCTCCTTCAATTCAGCCAATTGCTTTTTAGCTTTGTCGATAGCTTCTTGGGTCGGTACGGTTTGTTGGATATGTTCAAACAACACGGGCTTAACTTCTGCCGCAGCACATTCCAACGCAACCAAGCATAAACACAAAAATAATCTATTCATCTGCACGTTCACCGGATGATGTTGGCAACGGTTCGGTTGGAGCCAGGTTGGCTTTGTTGACTTCAATAGCAGGCTCAATGGACGGTAACGGGGCGTCAGCAGTCTTCTGAGAAACGTTTGTTTTAGCAGCAGTCGCTTTTACCGGTGCTTTTTTCGGCTTACGCCCAAGCATGACCTGCTCGAAACGCTCGCTACCTAACAGCGGATCGGCGGATTTTTTGGCTTTAGGGTAAATAAACAGCAGCCAGAACCCACTCCCGAGTAGCATTAGTAGCGCAAGCACGAGCGAAATGAGCCCGCCCCAGAACCACGACCGATGCCAGTTATTCGGATCAAACAAAGCGCGCACATCAGGTATGGCTACCTGATCTAGCGCATGCATATCAGTCTTGACGAAACCGCTGTTCAAGGCGCTTTTAGCGTATTCATGACAACCGACTGCACCGCAAGTTTTGCCGAGTTGGTCTGGATGGGTCGATGCCAGTTTGTGTTCATCTTTTAAAATGCCGTGGCCATGCAGGCCTTCGCCGCGCTGGATATGACAATCAAGACAAGACGCGCCTTTTTCTTCACCAACCTCTAATAACCTGCTGTGTAAAGTGCGTTCGTAACTTTCGACCGAATGCTGCCAACGAAACGACGCCGGATTTTTTTGTTTAGTATCGGAGTCTTCAAGTTTGACTTTCGCCATTCGCTTAAGATCGGCATGACATTGGGTGCAACTCTGATTGATGTCTTGCTTGTTCCAACGCGAACCGACCAAACGCCGCAAAATATGCCCGGAAAATTGATTCATCCAGGTTTCGCCCAAATGACATTTACCGCATTCGGTATTGGTATGCTCGAATTCGGATTTGAATTTTGCCATTTGATGCTCAGGAATATAGGCGGTATTGCTGTGACAGCGTCGACACGATGGATTCTGTTCAGCCTCCTCGTCAAGCCGGTCACCACCACCGAAATCCTTGACCCGACCCTGGCCGTGAGTCGATTTCTGGAATTCCTTAACGACCGCTTTATGCGTAAAGGCTTCGCCCTTAGAAGGTTCCTCAACATGACAATTGCCCGCGCAATCAGCCAGTGCTTCTTTGACGTCATGAGGATAGGTTTTAACGCGATGGCAATCGGTACAGGGAACACTGCCATGCAAGGAACTAAAATAATCGGCCTTGTCGATCGAGGCAACTCGCAACACACCTTTTTTATCGACGTATTGCAAGCCCTCTAGTGCATGACAAATCAAACAGCCGTCCGGATCGGTCTGGCGTTCTTTAGCCTCAAGGCTGCTCATGCTGAAAATAATCAGCATGAACGCCGAGCTTAAACCTAAAAAGAGAACACGCATTACACAAATCATTTTGAATGATGCGTGACAAAGTCGTGAGCTATCAAATACTTTCGGTCGCATTAATTCCAGTTATCCTCAGCCGGCCAAAACATTCCAGGCAGTGGTGGTCAGCACAAACGCCAACACCATCGAAACGATCAGGCCATTGATCAATCGACCTAAATTCAAACGTTTACCAACACTACTATTGCTTGCCGTGGCCGGTTCGTTGATAGGATTGATTGCCGCCCATTTTGGCTCGGGAAATATTTCCACACCTTTTTTGATGCGTTTAGGTGTTTTATGGCGAGAGGCCGTTGTCCATTCGATTGCATTCCATTCACAGACATCGACGCATTCATGGCACGACATGCACGACAACTGCTCGACAACGGCAACTTTATCGATCATTTTAATCGCCCCGCACATACAGCTACGCGCGCATACATTACAGCCAGTACAACGATTTTTTTCGACGCGAATATGATGAGTGAAGCCAAAGCGTGCGCCAAATCTATTCATCAGACCGTTCGCCGCGCCGATTGGACAGAGCAACTGACAGTAAGCACGTCCCTTGCTGGCAAAAAAGCCCAAAATAAACAATAAGCCCAGATTGACGAAACCAACCGAAGATAAAATATACAAAAGTCCGCGATATTCACCGCTTAGCGCTTCAATCAAGCGTGGGATCGTAATGAAATTGCACAAGGTGCAGGCGCTAATCCCTAACAACGGCATCAAAACCAAATAGACGCCGAAATAGCCATAACGAATCTGGACCTGCGGCAACGAGCGGAATTCGATTTTCCAGCGGTCATTGAGCAAACGACTACCGAGTTCTGCTAAACCTCCCACCGGACATAAAAACGAACACCATAAGCGCCCAAACAGAAAGGTTGTCAACAATATCAAGCAAAACGAAATTACCCCAATATAGGCCACCGACACATGGGTAAAAAAATCCTGAACCGACATGCCCGGAAAATACAGGTAAAATCGGCGCATACACAATTGGCCGCACAAATCGGAATTGCCAGTTAATTGCGGCAAATAGGCCAGCGGCCCCAAAAAGCTTATACTCGATAGCAAAATCAAGGCATAACGATATTTTTGCGCCTTAGGAATTGCTTTTAATTTTTCAATAGCTTGCATAGTAGCTCTCCTTATTCTCGATCGTTGAAGGTGTGGCAAGCCTGGCACAACGTTCCGTCTTTGGCCGGCAAGCGCAGTAAAACTTCGGTGTGTATTCGTTGGTAGTCCAGCGTCTGTAATGTTCCCATCTGACGCTCAAGCTGGGCGAGCCGATCACGTTTATCCTCCGCATAAACGTCGCTCCACGGATGCTCGATATAACTGATGCCGGTTTTCAAATCGGAATTGTTCACTTGCTTCGCGGCGGCTAAGTTATCGTTCAACACTCCTGGGGGATGCGGCGAATGACAGGTGACACACATCAGCTTGCCATCCTCACTCAGCGGTAAAATCAAACCTAATTTTTGTTCGGACGCCTGAAGTTGTTTGAGCACTTCTTTGCTTGGTTTAGCCTGATGCTCCAGGGCGTTTAGATGTGGTGTTTTCAAGTGGCAGCCAAAGCAGAGTTTTTCTCTGGGCATTCGTAGTTTGAGCTGCCCAGGTTGATAGACCCGATCGCGTTTTAATGGCTCTTCATGGCAATAACGACAATGATCTTCATTAATTTTGCCCTGTTGATCGAGCATCACATGAATATTGGGCCGTTCTTGGCGTTTTTGATCATGACAGCGATAGCAAAAATCGGTCAGCTGCGCGTAAGGCCCGCCGCGCAGAAAATTGTTAGCTTGTTTGTCGACTTTTTCATGCGGCAAGTCAGCGATTTTCTCGATACCGTGACAAGTGCCGCAAACCAATTCATTTTTCTCACCCAAGGTCATACTTTCCGGAGGATGCATGCCTTTGAGCAAGGGCACGTCTACGACATGATGTAATTCGGGCAATTTAGGCTTTTTGTTAAGCTTTTGCCCTAGTGGATTCGAAACCGGAATGTCAGAGTCGGCAGCATGGAGCAAGGCCGATTCGAATAGTCCCGCCAGTAAAACCAAGATCATCCCAAATCCCCTAAACCACCTGAACCACATCGTCATAAGCCAGTTTGCGCGGCCATACCGTGCGCATGACAAAGTGAACAGTCGCCGCTGATCTGATGCACTCCGCTCAAACCGTTGCCGGTATTTTTTTGAGCGTCTTCCACCGGGGTTTGCATTGCATGGCAAATCACACACAATTGCGCATAGTTATTGCCCCGAGTATCGACTCTAATCGGCTGGTTACGAAATGCCTCATTAAACCGAAACACGCCGCTGGCCGAACTGTCGATAATCAGACGCGAGTTGTTGGTACCGTGCATGGCATGGCAATCGACGCACTCGACTACCGTGCCGTATTGATAGACCTGATCGCGTAAGCCAGCGTAAGTTCGCTGGCCACTGCCCTTGCGTTTGCCATGAACATCGAGGTATAAATAATTGTCGGCCATTGCAATCAGAGGATCACGATAATCGTAGCCGGTGATCGGAAATCCGGGTTGCTGATGGTCCCGGTTGTGGCAACGCACACAAAATTCCGCGCCATTGCGATAGTCAGTCTTCGCTCCGACTTTATCCAGCAACAGCGTCAAATCGACGTTATTGTCGAATTCACCGTTCATGTCCGACGCTTCATGACAAACAAGACAATCACTGTCGTTTAGAGGCTTGGCGCGTAACTCGGCATTGGCCGAGCGTGACGCGAAATTATGTTTATGCTGCCCTGATTGCAGCGGTGAGGCGGGTAAATCGCTCGAATTGTGGCAAATCAGGCATGGACGCGGTAAACCAGCGCCATTATCGCCATGACAACCGCCACAAGTATCGAAGCCTTTGTCTTTGACAATGTCCCGTATTTTTGGCGCGTCGCCATGAATCAAATTTAGAACATGACAGCTTTCACAGCGTCCGAATCCCCAGGCCGAGCCATCGCCACCATGACGCGGGGTCAAGATCAATTTATGGATGCTAAGCGAGACATCTAAAGTGTTCGCGGCCCAAAGCGGTGGAGCCAGTAAGGTCAAAATCAATAGCAGCGTAAACCTAAACATTAGCGTTTATTCCGGTGGCAGTCGTCACAATAAAAACTGTTATGGCAGCGTCCGCAGTTCGAAGCCATCACGCGTGCTTCGATACCGTGGCTCGATTGATAACCCATTGGATGATAATCCGGACCCGAGGTGTCACGCTTAAAATGGCAGTCAGTGCAATAGCCCACATCCAGATGGCAGGTGCGGCAAATCGCTTCATCGCGCCGCGCCGCTTCACCATGATGATCGATGTAATTGAAATTATGGTCGTCCGGCCAGATTTTGGTCTTGTCCTGATGGCACAATTCACAGCGCCAGGGCGCGCGCAAATCGTCAAGATGACAGTCGTGGCAAACCTTGCGTAACGGCTCGTTAGCAATCGTGGTCAGCGCTTTCAAGTGTTTTTCGTCGGTGATTCTATTTTTGCTAAAGGTATGGCAAAGCATACAACTGTCGCCTTCCTGTTCCATCGACTGTTTATGAATATTGTGCGGATAATAAATATCTTCGCGTTGATTGCGCTGTTCCCACCAGGTTTTTTGTTTCAAACTGGGCGCATTTGCATCCGCCAGCAACAGCGTGCTAAACACACTCAACAAAAACCAGCATAGCCACTTAGTCATTGCGTTTCTTCGGTTTGAAGTTATCAAAATAATAAGTGACCTGGAAGGCTGCCAGATATTCGTCTTGTAAACGGGTATTCCAGATATAGTTGACCGATAAACTGGTCAATAGATTGTTTTTGATCATCATATTCCAGCGAACTTCGACCCCTTTAACCCAATTGTCGCCATACAGCGCCTTTTGTTCATGACGTAACGCGCCACTGAGCAACAGGTTATGGCGTGAATTGACTTGATATTCATTTTTTAAATACAGCGCGCTGACCTTGTCGCCTGCAACTTCAAGATGATCGACTTCAAGACCGCTTTTGAACTGACCAAGATAGCGGGCGCTGATCCCGCCGTTCATCCCGAAACCCGAATCGCCAATGCTTCGGGTGGTATAAGTCAGGCCGACAAAGTAATCGAGCAATTCTTTCCAGCGTTGATGCGCGGAAACCCTGAGCAGTTCCTGCCGACCAAAACCATACTGACTATAGAACTGCTCCCGGAAAGTCGGATTGGCGTAACGATCCGGGCGATAATATTCATAAACCCCACGCAGGCGGGTGCGTTTGTTGACATCGATTTCGGTTTCAAATTGCCCGTCTTCAAAGTTGTTAGTATCAGCCCGATAGGTGCCGATCAAGCGGCTTTGATATTTCTGCGCCCAAGACCAACCCAAGGTACCGGACAAATTCAAACCAAACGCCAGTTTATCGCCCCCCGCCTTTGCCGTTTGGCGATCGCGGAGCGGCACATAGCGGCTGACATCCTGACCGTCGAAATGCTGATAACCCAAACGTAGATCCATCCGGTCAAGACTCATGCGTAAGGCATCGCTATGCCAGTCGAGGGTCTTTTGCAGGTTAGCCTTGATCCCATATAAGGCATCACCCTTGACCTGAACCAGATCGTCAAAGCGTTGCGGCACGCCGCCGTATAATTCGACGCTAAATTGCTTGTTTTCTGCTTGATATAAAGCGCTCGCGCCATTGAGCGTGTATAGCCCCAAGCTATCGGCCTGGTCAAAACGGCCCAGTTTCACAGTGGTATGCAGGCTGTGAAAACCTTTTTGCACAAAGAGTCGGTAGAAATCCTGCCGATCATTAAAACCGTAATTGCCCCCGCGCAACAACACATCGGCGCCGAGCTGCAATTCTCGACGCGAGTCTTCATAATCGAAGCGGCCGATCATTTCGCCGAAGAAACTTGCGTTGTTGGTATAACGATTGTCGGTTTGCAGCTTGGAAATCAACGCACCGCGCCAATTAGAAGAATGCGCCGACGTGCTGATAATCATCAGACTCACCATCATCAAAACCCGCATCGGCGCCAGACTCGCCTAGTGAACAAGCACAAGCCGGTTATATTTGTTTAATAAACCTGCCTTATCCTCAATATGCCGAGGGTCAACGGCGATGCAATCGACCGGACACACCGAGATGCATTGCGATTCATCAAAATGCCCGACACATTCGGTACAGAGCGCAGGATCGATCAGATAATGGTCATCACCATCACTAATCGCCTCATTGGGACATTCAGGACGACATAAATCGCAATTGATGCATTCATCGCTAATCAGCAAAGCCATTATCGACCTCCAGGTAACTGTGAGTGATCGATTTCATAAAAGGGCTGCGGTGCGCCGTCGCGACGTTTAAGCAAGGCCCAAGCCGTCAACGAGCCTAAAGCCAAGACGCAACTACCGCAGACACTGCAACTGCCCTGCTTTGGAATACTGCAGTTACTTGCGGTCAAGGTATGCCCGAACGCCATACCGGCACCGGCTAACCAAGGCAATACGGCTAGCGCTTTCGGCGAATCGAGACTATTTAACAGCTGAGATTTAAGTGGCTGAGATAAAAACCTCGGCGGATTTGCGAATGAATTTTGACTGCGCTTGCTGTTCATGGTGACTCCGTCAATGTTCAAGAAATATACTAAGAAAGCCTTTCTCGAACACTAGAGCAATTGCAATGCCAGAAGATTGTAAACATTATAAATTCATGTTTTATAATGATTAATTCCTATAGTTTCCAAATAATACCCAGACATCAACTGTTCGGTCTAGCTATAAATCAGGGATATCCCCTGATGATTATGGGATTTAACGCAGGCTATGGATGCTTAGTTGCAATCCTAAGCTGAAATATCAGGAACCTAGCCTAATCGAAGACCTTGAATAATGATATCGGCGCTAAATTTAAGCTAAAATAATCAATAACGATTAAAAAATCAGAGGGATAGCATATGACTGATGATGAACTGAAGGTATTGGTGGGAAGTCTGGCAATTGCCCAACAACACACCGATAAACAAATTGCCGAACTTCGAGCCTCACAACAAGAAACAGATCGCCAATTACGCGAAACTGATCGACAACTGCGTCGGCAACTCAAAGAACTGGGTAAACAAATCGGCGGTCTCGGTGAAAAATTCGGCGGCTTCACCGAAGGCATGGCTTTCCCATCAATGGTTAAAATTCTCTCGGAGCGATTCGGCATGGAAGTTATCACGCCGCGCGTCAAAGTTAAAAAAGGCGGGGAAAGTATGGAACTGGATGTGCTCGCTTACGCCAATTCAACACGTAACGAAGTATTCGTCGTCGAAGTTAAAAGCCATCTACGCCCTGAAGGCCTGGAACAATTGCAGCAAATTTTAAGCCGCTTTCGCCGTTTTTTCCCGGAACATGACGATAAAAAACTCTACGGCATGCTCGCCGTCGTCGACGCCCCCGATGATTTGCGCCGGGAAGCCTTGTCTCAGGGAATTTATATGGCCGGGATTCACGACGAACAATTTGTGATCGAAACGCCGGAAGGGTTTGTGGCGAGAAGTTGGTAAGATTTGATTAAGGTGTATTAGCCCAGACTCCATCATGTACTTGTTGAATTTAGTCTTTGCTTAAACATGTCTCCCAAGCTAGAGCTTTGGGAGCGAGAAAACAAATCCGCGCTTTCACCTGAAAACACGCTGGGCAAGCTTATTGGCCAATCCTTTACTGATGAAACGCTGACCAGCAAGGATATTAGATATAAGGCCTTGCGGAGCAATATCGCTCAAGTCGCTTTGTTTAAGTCCGCGTTGTTCAATCAAAAAACGTAAGTCTTCTTTTAGTTCCGTTTTGTAAAGGATGCGTGGCCCATATATCATTATCCGCTCTTGCTTTAGGTTTGACCATCTTCGCCAGTAGCAACTTCAAAGTTGATGTTTACCGCCGCAGATATCGCCTCAAATTTTCATTCCTTAAAGCCGCCAACGACCTCTGCTCCCTCCGCAAGCTTTGCATCGCCGCGCACAAAGCGCGCCGCTTCATAAGCATCGTTGAAATAACTGTAATAGACATGCCCGTAGTTGAATGAAACGGTCAAGGTGTAATCTTCGCCCGGATCGGCTTTAAGTGGGGTGTTGCTCCAATATACGGCGGGCGGCGCATCGGGGAAGGCTTCCAAATATAATGTAGGTCGCTGGAAATCTCCTTCGCAAGCTCTACCACTGAGATTCCAACGATTAGGTACGCCGGTGCTGCAATAAATCAGGGTTTTTAATTCATCGATGCTCGGTAGACGCCAATCGTTTTTACCGGCAAATCGGCTGTTAAAAGCTTCATAGGCGGCTTCCGGCATTCTCAATCTCAGGGGATTACCTATGCAGTGCTGACCGGTCCAGGTTTGTCCGAGACTGCAGCGCATCCATTGCAAGCCGGTCACGCGATCAGTCACTGTGCCGTCGTTGTGAATGATATAGCGCTGATCTGCAGCGATTCTGGTCTCAGCGCCATGATAGCTAACGATCTTGAATTGCCAATGACCGTGATCTTTTAAGGTCACGTTCCACCCTGTATCCTCTACCTGTAGATCAGGGATCGTCAAGATTCCGCTTGCTGCGTTGAATTCAGGATAGACATCAGGAGGCGTTCCGCTAAACGGTATAAAACTTTGTAATTGAAATTGAGATGGGCTGAACTCCTTTAATTCTACTGTCCAAAAGCGTTCGAACGCCCTGACCACAGCAAGTTTGAGCAACTGCTGTGTCGGTTGATAAACCGAACGATGTGGTTCAGTTTGTGCGCTTAAGGTCTTGGTAAAGCACAACAATAACAAGCTTGCAAAGTATCGGTATGACATATTTTCCTTGTTTCAAAAAGAAAAGGGAGTCAATCGTAAAATTGACCCCCCTCAAAATTACCGCCATAGACGGTTCACATCCAGGTGTTTTGGTTCCAGGAACGTATCGCTACTTTCCGGGTTTTAACCCTCCTTAACTCATTTCCCTCCTGATCCTCTCGTTCAGGAGGAGGTTAATGTAAACAACACGCTATTTTTTTACATCCAGAATCGCAATCCAGCTGAACTGAGTAGTACTAAAAATAACGTAGCCCTGTTGCAGATCATTATCCGGCTTGACATCCAAGATTGCTTTGGTGTCGAGCTGCTGAATTTCCTTGCCGTCAACACTCATCAATATTTTGATGTCTGCTGGCGTGCTTGCCTGCCCGTGATAGGGCATCTTCACAAACACCGGCGTGACAAACTGCGACACAGTTTGATTTTGCTGATCTTTGGCATGGAACCAGAATACACTGGAAGCAAGCTTGCTGCCCGGTACCTTCGATTCAATGGTCTTGACCAGATGTTGAGGAACATCGGGGTATACATCCATGGTGAACCGATACTGCGGCAGCACTGCATCGGCAATTCGTCCACCAAAACCTACCACTGCGGTATTCTGCAATTCATAATTCCCGTGGGCATTCTGGAAGAAAAACACGTTATTTCCGCCGAAGGCTTTGTCGATAGTTTGCTTCAAATCGTCATTGACCAGCTTAATGTCGCTCAATACCGAACTCAATTGCTTTTGCTTCAATTCGCCAGTAATTGTTAAAGCACTGCTATTTCGCAACAAAGACAGGAAAGGATCAACCTTAGTCGAATACAAAATATCTTCCACATTAATCGTGATCTGATTTTTCGCATCCAGTTTGGCATAGGGTTGATCAAAACGAATATGCCCCTCATCGAGCAGGCGTTTATCCGGCACTGGCAATCCGACCACTTTCTGGTTTTTTACGCCCAAAATACTGTTCGGAGACACTAAGGCACTCCAGGCACCGCTTTGTTTGCGTTCATGACATTCGACACACTGCAAGGAGTCGGGTGAAGGTTTGGTGCCATGGTTCATGGTATACATATTGGTTTCTGACCAGACCAATTGCATATCGGTACCCGGAAAACCACGTTTCTCCATCAACTTATCATAGGCGGTTTTAAGCGCCATGAACTGCTCATAGGTTTTCGGAAAATCGTAAGCCGCACCCGTTTTGCCGACCCGCCCGAGTTCTTTGCCATCCATCGGGTTCACGATAATACCCTGAGTGACCTTGCCGCTCGCATCGACCGGGGCATCCTTGTAGACCGCGCGAAGGTTGGCGACCGATAGCACCTTGTCACCTTTGCGATCACGCCAGGTATAGCGGAACGACGGGTTATAAGGTGAAATCTTCGCCAGTCCATCTTCCTGGCGTTTATAGCGATACATCACCTGCATTTTCTTGCCAGCATATTCAAGTTTAGTGATATGACAGGCTTCGCAGCTAACCACGTCGAGGTGAGTCTTGGTGATCTTGGTCAACGAATCCTGGGAGTAACCTGCCATGTCGCCATTGTTTTTCCATAAAGTCTCATGCGCTGAAAGCAAAGTTTTATGTCCAGACGGAATGACCGGATCGGGAATATCCTGATGACAGTAAGCGCAGGATTTGGCATTGGGCGAATAATCGAGGTCATTGCGCAAATCCATGTCGGAATTGCCTTTCAGGAAATTATGATCCAGACTCAACTCAG
This sequence comes from Methylococcaceae bacterium, assembly GCA_947505105.1. Lineage (GTDB taxonomy): Bacteria > Pseudomonadota > Gammaproteobacteria > Methylococcales > Methylomonadaceae > SXIZ01. Next base: position 11,194 of record CANNKG010000074.1, read on the forward strand.
GTGATTTGAACGGTGGATTGTAATAATTTTTACTGTGGCAGGCATTACAGTTTTCAATCGCCCGAGTTTCACCATTGGCTTCGGTGAAGGTCGTACCTTTATGCACATCGTCGCGATAATCGTTTTTGAAAGTGCCGCCATTGGCTTCGTCCTGCTCCATGCGTGCCTCATTGCCGAAACCATAAAAACCGCGCCGACTGTTGGCGGTCAGGTGGCAGTTCATACAATTTTCCGGGGGAGTAAAACGTAAGAACGGAAAAACGACCTTGCCATTGGCATCGAAAGCCTTTGGATTCCAATGCACGATTGGTTTGCCGTCGGCATCGAGCACCAACTCGTAAGTGTCTTTACCAACTCCGTTGGTCAAGGTAGTTTTGAAATTTTTGCGTTCAAAAGTCACCAGTTGCTGACCTTGCGGATCATCAGGCTTTAAATTGACAAATTCCAGAATGGAAGTTGGCACCTCCCGAAAGAAATCATTTTTAACCAATAGGGTATCGCGTAAATAGCTCCATTGCAGCAAGGCATTAGAAGATTTATCGGATAAATCTTCTTTACCGAGTCCGCTGCTCGGAAACTTCTTAAAGCTATTAAAGCCAACATGGCAAGTCACGCAATCTGCCTCCATAACCCCGCTTTTTTTCCAATCAAAACGTTTTATCATGGTATCAAAGGACGTCATGCCCGACATTGCGCCGTGCGCCTGAACGGCATTTTGTACCGAGTAATAATCGCCATCGAACGGTTTGATTGACGCCTCGTCTTTTTGGTCGTAACGAATCCCATCGCGATCTTTTTCTTCATAGCCACCGCCCATGTGGCAGCTTGAACAGACTTTGATAAAATCGACCGAACCCCAATCGAGAAACTCATTGGCAGAGCTGTTATTTTTCTTGGATAGCATAGTCGGAGTATTGCCGCCCATACAGTTAAAGCCGCCGAAATAACCTGGCGCTACCAAGTGCGGGATGCCGCGTTTTTTGCCGTAATTATCATCTGCCTCATCGCGGCCCATTTCGAAATGAAACGCGTGAGTGATTTTTTCGTAATCATGACAGCCGCCGCCCTCACAACTTTTTTTAGGACTATAAACTTTTCCACTTTGTAAAACATTTTTTCCTTGTTCATCCAACAATGGAATCGCCGGATGCATTACCGGTTTGTCATAAGCATTCGTTAATGAAGACGCAGGTCCTGTCTGCGCGATACTTTGATTTTGCACCAGGAGCAAAGCTAAACTCACCCCCACTAAATACATGAACCTTTGCCGCTTTCGCGAGCTGTGCTTCTGTATTCTATTCATTGTTTATCCTCTCATTATGATGTTTGTATAAAAATCGACTTCACCCACGCTGATTCAAAAAATTCACTGACGCCTGACCTTGGATTAAACAAAAGGTTAATAACGACTCGCAAATTGATTCATCAGAGGCTAGTGCATAAACCACACCAAGATCAAACAAATAGAATTAAATACAATATTTTTCAATGTGTTAAAAATTTTATGACTGCGATTGTGACAAAAGTAAACATTTCTAGCTAAAAAATTATTCGGCAATTAGGGGATTTACCATGCTTAGGTAGGTGATTTAGCACATTGTTTACAATCAACTAAACGTTCTATAATGCTTAAATAATTAACATGCGCTTTTTTAATAGTCACCATTACCCAAAATGCCCGAATCGGTTTTCCTCTATTTCTCGCTCAATGCCGTCCGATAATCAATCGGCTTCTCGTAAACGATAACCATGCTCTCAGTCCTTAACCTCGCCTGCGAAAGAGATAATCGAATGCTCTTTAATCAACTCAATTTCTCGCTTGCTGTTGGGGAAATTTTGCAGATTGAAGGCCAGAACGGCAGCGGTAAAACTAGTTTGTTACGAATTTTATGCGGCTTGGCGACGAGCTTTGAAGGTGAAATCCACTGGCAGGACCTCAATGTTCAGGACAAATTATCAACCTATCTGGCTTCGATTCTTTACGTCGGCCATCATCCGGGTATTAAAAGCTCGTTGACCGCCGAGGAAAATTTGCGTTGGATGCAACAGTTGCATCCACATTTGAACAAAGGGTCGATCAGTGAGGCATTACAAAAGGTCGGATTGTACGGCTATGAAGACGTCCCGTGTTACGCATTATCAGCGGGACAGCAGCGCCGGGTCGGTTTGGCGCGTCTTTATTTGAGCAATCATCCACTTTGGATACTTGACGAGCCGTTTACGGCACTCGATAAACGTGGAGTGATGGAGAAGGAACAATTAATCGTCGAGCATGCGACTCAAGGCGGTTGTGTAATTCTGACCACCCATCACGACTTTGAATTGCCCGATCAACGGCTACGCAAAATCAACCTCGACCAATGAGCGAAACTTAATGAACTTTTTGCTCGCCACTATTCGCCGCGAATTGTTGCTCGCGTTTCGTAACCGGAGCGAAATTATCAATCCGTTGGCCTTTTTCGTGATTGTAATTGCCTTATTTCCATTGGCAGTAAGTCCGGAAGCATCGGTGCTGGCAAATATTGCGCCGGGTATTTTATGGGTGGCTGCGCTTTTGGCAACGTTATTATCGTTGGAAAGCCTGTTCAAACAGGATTTTGAAGATGGCTCGTTAGAGCAAATCATGGTCAGCCCGCAATCTTTACTGTTGCTTTCGATCGGCAAAGTGATCAGCCATTGGCTGATCAGCGGTTTTTTACTCGCCCTGCTATCGCCACTGCTTGGGATCATGCTATTTTTACCACCAATTGCGATTGGGGCGCTGGTCAGCAGTTTACTGCTCGGCACGCCGACCTTAAGTCTGATTGGCGCCATTGGCGCAGGTCTGACCGTGGGTTTGCGTAAAGGCGGCATGCTGATTTCCTTACTGGTATTACCGCTCTATATGCCAGTGCTGATTTTCGGCGCTGGCACCGTACAAGCAGGGGTCATGGGTCTGCCGATCGGTGGCTATCTGGCGATCTTGGGCGCAATGCTGGTGCTGAGTTTGATGCTGGCGCCGTTTGCAATTGCGGCGGCTTTAAGACTTAGCATCCGTGGTTAATGCCCAAAATCGCCCCACTAAACGATTCAACACTGTTTCAACTTATGGACTGAACAACTATGAAGATTACAATGCCTCGATGGTTTTACCAATTAGCTTCGCCTAAATGGTGCTACGACATACTCGGCATGCTCTCGCCTTGGCTAGGCCTAGCCGCCTTGATTTTACTAAGTGTCGGCGTGGTTTGGGGACTTGTGTTTGCGCCACCCGATTATCAACAGGGTAATAGCTACCGGATCATCTACATTCATGTCCCATCGGCCATCCTCGCGCAATCGTGCTTTATGCTGATGGCGGTCGCCGGGGCGATTGGGATGATCTGGAAAATGAAAGTCGCGCACATAGTCGCCAAATCGGCGGCACCGATCGGCGCCTCGATGACGATTATTGCGCTCTCAACCGGCGCGATCTGGGGTAAACCGACCTGGGGCGCTTGGTGGGTATGGGATGCACGCTTGACCTCGATGCTGATTTTATTTTTTCTGTATATCGGGATCATTGCCTTATATTCGGCGTTCGAAAACAAGGCCAGTGGCGATCAAGCAGCGGCAATCTTAAGTCTGGTCGGCATCGTCAATATTCCAATCATCAAATACTCGGTCGAGTGGTGGAATACCCTGCATCAACCGGCATCGTTCACCCTAACCAAAAAACCTGCGATGCCGCCCGAAATGTGGTTGCCGTTGCTGGTGATGGTCTTAGGTTATTATTGCTTCTTTGCTTTTGTGCTGATCGGTCGCACCCGCATTGAACTGCTTGAGCGCGAACAAAAATCCGGCTGGGTCAGCGCGATCATTAACGAGGCACGGTAAACTTATGGGTTATTTCAATTCCTTCAGCGATTTTCTAAACATGGGCGGACATGCCCTGTATGTCTGGCTCAGTTACGCCATTACTTTGGTACTTTTTCTTTATAACCTACTATCGCTCTGGCTGAAAAAACGTGCGTTTTTCACGCAAGCCAAGCGCCAACTCAAACGTGAACAACGCTTATCATGACACCTAAAAGACGACAACGCCTGACCATTGCTTTAATCATCGTATTGGGGACCTCCCTGATCGTTGGCTTGGTCATGTATGCTTTAAAGCAGAACATTAATTTATTTTATTCAACCACCCAGATCGTCAACGGCGAAGCGCCCAAAGACGCGCGAATTCGCGTCGGCGGCATGGTCTTGAAAGGCACGCTCGAACGCGACAGCAACAGCCTGCATATCAGCTTCTGGATTACCGACACTGCTCAGAAAATCAAGGTCGAATACACCGGGATCTTGCCCGATCTGTTTCGTGAGGGTCAAGGCATCATCGCCCAAGGCAAACTCGATGCCAATGGCGTGTTCCAAGCAGATGAAGTGTTGGCGAAACATGACGAAAATTATATGCCGCCGGAAGTCTCCGAAAGTATGAAGAAAGCTCAAAATCCGCAACAGGTGCCCAAATGATCCCGGAATTAGGTGAATTTTGTTTAATTTTAGCGCTGTGCCTATCGGCATTGCTTGCGATAGTCCCGTTGATCGGCACACTTCAGAATAATGTCTTATGGATGAGTTTTGCTAAACCGCTGGTCAAGGGGCAATTTATCAGCCTGCTGCTCAGTATTCTGTGTCTGGCTTACGCTTTTGCTCATGATGATTTCTCGGTCGTGTATGTGGCTAATCATTCGAACAGCCATTTGCCGATGCAATACAAAATCAGCGCGGTTTGGGGCGGTCATGAAGGCTCGTTGTTGCTATGGGCTTTTATTTTGGGCTGTTGGACGCTGGCGGTCAGCTTGTTTAGTCGCGCCCTACCCTTAGATATGCTGGCACGAGTCCTGGCCGTAATGGGCATGATTGCCTTTGGCTTTTGCCTGTTTACGCTGATGACCTCAAGCCCGTTCGAACGCTATCTGCCGGAATTTCCAGCCGATGGCGCGGATTTGAATCCCTTATTACAAGATTTCGGTTTGATCGTGCACCCGCCGATTTTGTATATGGGCTATGTCGGCTTTTCGGTTGCCTTCGCATTCGCGATTGCCGCGTTGCTATCCGGTCGACTTGATGCGGCGTGGGCGCGCTGGTCACGGCCCTGGACCAATATCGCCTGGGCTTTTTTAGGTACCGGCATCACTTTGGGCAGTTGGTGGGCCTATTACGAACTAGGCTGGGGCGGCTGGTGGTTTTGGGACCCGGTTGAAAACGCCTCGTTTATGCCCTGGTTGGTCGGCACTGCTTTAGTACATTCACTAGCCGTTACCGAAAAGCGCGGCGTATTTAAAAGCTGGACCGTGTTACTTGCCATTTTCGCGTTTTCGTTGAGTTTGCTCGGCACCTTCCTGGTCCGTTCAGGCGTGTTAACCTCGGTACATGCGTTCGCGAGCGACCCCAAACGCGGCTTTTTCGTCCTGATACTGCTCGCGGTGACGATTGGCGGCTCCCTGACTCTATATGCGTTTAAAGCGCCGAATGTGAAATCCGAATCGAAATTCACGCTGATTTCACGGGAAAGCTTCTTACTGCTCAACAACATTATTTTAACCGTTGCGGCCGTCACGGTATTACTCGGCACGCTCTATCCGCTGCTGGTCGATGCGCTCGGCTCGGGTAAAATTTCGGTCGGCCCCCCTTATTTCAACGCGATCTTTGTGCCGTTAATGGCGCTGTTGGCGATGTTACTCGGTTGTTCGATTGCGTTGAAATGGCGTTCAACCAATCCGCAGAATCTGCTTAAATCCTTGTGGCTACCCGGCGCAATCAGCGTGGTATTCGGAATTGCTTGGCCGTTTATCTATCATGGCGAATTCAATTTAGCCGTTGCGCTCGGCATGGCGCTGAGTAGCTGGGTCATTCTGACCATGCTTAAAGATTACCGGGAGAAATTACTGAACCAAAGTTCGATCTGGCAACGCATGTGTCGGCTACCCTTAAGTTATTACGGTATGCAGGTTGCTCACATCGGTTTTGCGGTGGCGATCATCGGGGTCACCCTAGTGTCGATCTATACCGAAGAACGCGATATTCGCATGGCGCCGGGTGAAGTTCAGGAATTTGCAGGCTATCGCTTTGAATTTAAAGGTGCGCACAAAGTAGAAGGCCCAAACTATAACGCCGATCAAGGCGAAATCGTCATTACCCGCCAAGGACAACCTGTCGTCACCTTGCATCCGCAAAAACGACAGTACAAGGTTCAAGCCTCAATGATGACTGAAGCGGCAATCGATCCAAGCCTGACCCGCGACCTCTATGTCGCCATGGGCGAACCCTTAAGCCGGGGCGCGTGGGCCATTCGCTTACATTACAAGCCGTTCATGCGTTGGTTGTGGCTCGGTGGGCTATTAATGGCCTTCGGCGGCGTGTTGACCGTAGCCGATAAACGTTACCGCCGATCTGGCGCCTCAGCTACCTTGGAGAACCGCCATGCCTAGAGCGTTGTTATTTATCCCCTTAGCGTTGTTTGTGATACTAGGCGGATTTTTATGGAAAGGCTTAAGTCTCGACCCAAGCGCCCTACCCTCGGCGTTGATTAATCAGCCGTTTCCGTCCTTCAAACTGACTTCGCTCGAAAATCCGGAACGCACGCTGACCAATGCCGATTTCGCCGGTAAGCCTGTCGTGATCAACGTCTGGGCAACTTGGTGCCCGTCGTGCCGAGAGGAACACCCGGCGCTGCTGGCCATCGCCAAGCAGAATAAGCTAGCGCTAATCGGCATCAATTATAAGGACGAACGTCCAGCTGCTCAGCAATGGCTCAGCCAACTCGGTAATCCTTACTTGTTCAATATCTTTGACGACCAAGGCACCTTGGGGCTTGATTTAGGCGTATATGGCGCACCGGAAACCTATCTGGTTGATGCTAAAGGTATCGTGGTGTACCGACATGTCGGTGAAATCACTGAAGAGGCCTGGAAAGAAATGCTCCACTTAGCCAATGTGCAATAAGAGCATGTTTCATTCACTTTTAAATTTGTTACGGAAGCACTTGCCATGTTGACTAAAACCCGCCTGTTGTTACTGGCTTACTGTTTAAAATTCGCGTTGGTGATCGGTCTGCTGTGGATTCCAGCTTTTGCAGCCATTGATGTTTATCAATTCAATAATGATGCCGAGCGCGACCGTTTCCATACCTTGACCACGGAGCTGCGTTGTCCTAAATGTCAAAATCAGAATATTGCCGACTCCAACGCGCCAATCGCGCAGGACTTACGTGCCAAAATTCACACGATGATCGGTGAACAGCGTAGCGATCAGGAAATCGTCGATTACATGATCGCGCGTTATGGCGATTTTGTGCTCTATCAACCGCGGATGAACAGCACAACCTATATCCTTTGGTTTGGACCAATCCTTTTGTTGTTGCTCGGCATTGCCATCGTCATTTTTATCAGTCGACGCAATAGCGCAAAAATTAGCCTAACCGAAACCAGCAGTCCCGAACTCGATACCCTCGAACAAAAAAAACTGGCCGCTCTTCTTAACGACACAGGAAAAAAATCATCATGACAAGTTTTTGGTTAGCGGTCGTCGCGCTATTCATAATGGCGGGCGGCTTAATTTTCTGGCCGCTCATTCAATTTAAACTACAGCAGCGCAAAACGGGTGACCTTGAAATCACTCCAAGCGATGCGCAACGGCAACGCAATGTCGAAATTTTCAAAGAACGCTTAAGCGAATTAGAGGCTGAACGCGTCCAAGGCAATCTTGACAATTTAGCCTTCGAGCAATTGAAACTTGAACTCGAAAAATCCTTGTTGAATGACGTCACCTTGGTGGCACCCGATTTGAATCAGCGTGAAATAATTTTAGGTACACAGCACTGGTTAAGTGCGGGCATCATGACCTTGGCCGTGATCCTTGGCAGTTTGACCTTGTATACCTTATACGGTCGAAGCGACGATTATCTGCGCTATGAAGTGATGAAGGCCCAAGGCTTGTTCACAACCAAAACCAGTCCGGATGGCACCGCAAGTCAAGGGCTGGATCTGAATAAAGCGATTGAAATTATCAAAGCCAAAATCGAGCAAGATCCCAAAGATGTCCAAAAATGGTTTCTGCTTGCCAAAAGCTATGCGGCAACCAATCAATACGCGAAAGCTGCTGAAGCGTTTTTGGAAATCACCAAACTGACGCCTAAAGATTCTCCCGAGTATGCGATGGTGAAAGGTTCGTATGCCCAGGCCTTATATTTGGCTAACAACGAACAAATCTCGCCGGAAATTCAAGCCGTTGTTGAGGAAACGCTCGCCATTGATCCAAAAGAAGCGAACGCCTTAATTCTTAAGGGCGTTGCTGCCTTCCAAAGCGAGCAATATCAACAAGCGATCGATATCTGGAGCGCTGCCAAACAAAATGCCGGCCAAAGCTTGATTGATGAATTTATCAATCCGGCCATTCAATCGGCTCAGGAACGTTTAGGTATCGCCACGGCTCCCAAAAATGCCGTCGCGCAACCGCCTGCACCAAGTGATAAAAGCGTAAGCTCTACCGCCAAAATTGAAGTGCTTGTCGATATTGCCCCGGAATTAAAAGCAAGCGTGAGTCCTGACCAAGTGGTCTTCGTGTTCGCGCGCCCACCGGAAAGCAAAATGCCGTTAGCCGCCGAACGTCTGGCCGTCAAAGACCTTCCGGCCACTATTATCCTTGACGATAGCAAAGCGGCAATGCCAACCGCCAAACTCTCCTCGGTACCGACTGTAGATGTTACCGCGAGAATTTCGCTGTCCGGGCAAGTGGTGCCGCAACCGGGGGATTTATTCGTCACCCAGTCTGAAGTCAGAGTGGATGGTAATGAATCGATTAAGCTGATGATTAATCAGGTAGTAGGAGAATAAGATTGCCATACGTCAGGGCTCGCGTAGCGACACGCGCCCTGTAAACACTTGTTCTGCCCGATTCTTCTACCATTACGTCGGCAATTTTTTAGATACATTACCGATAAGTAAAGCTAAAGGCGCAAGCGTCGTTTTCCCAATCTTCATTAGGAAGGAAAATTTAATAACTTGCACAAAAACATCCTAGGGTACGCTGCGCCTACCTTACTTTATTACAGGTTATAGATGAAAGGTACGCACAGCGTACCCTACATTTTATTTAGAATATTTTATCTTCATTCCTTAGTCAGCAGCAGACTCAGGTTCCGAAATCTTAAACACTACTCGTGATCGGGTTATGTTATAGTGAACCTTTAAAATAACAACTAAAAGGACACCTCCTTATGCCATTTAAAACTACCCTTTTCTCGATTCTGATGTCTGTTGCTTTCGTTGCCAATGCTGAAGAAATTAAATTAACTCAACAGGATTTATTGGGCGCCTGGACGATTAATTTCGAATCGATTAATGCTGATGGTAAAGATCCAAAAGCCTTAAACTCCAAGTGGACTTTCCGTAATGACGGCACGATGGAAGGGACATCTTCCGACACTAATACCCATGCCCGCATCTCCGAAATTCGAGCGGTAGTTACCTATTCAGTCGAAGACGGCAAACTGCATAAACAGGCATCTCCCGGCAGATCAAAAATTGAAACCTGCACCGCAATTGAAAAAAATGGCAATAAAATGACTTTGGAATGTAACCATATTTATTTTTTCATGACCAAAAATTGAGCCATTCATAACCCGCAACTCACACTCCGGGAGGATTTACAACGCTTGCCTTACGTCTAATCCTATAAATTGAATCGTAAGTGCAGTGTATAGCCATATAATCTTCCCAAATGGTTACTTCGGCGACTGCCTGATTAACACTCAACAATTTCCACCACTGCTTACCTGAATCGAACGTTGTTTCCAAAACTCATAACATCCCTGATTTATAGACTTTCATAAATTAAATTTCCGAAAATACGAAAATTCCCTCTTTTGTCGGTATGCTTGACGCCATAAGAAAATACCGCCAAAGGAATGCTTGAATGATAGCGCTCACCTTCTCCAAACTGATTTTAGAAAAACTGAAAGAAAA
>CANNKG010000075.1 GCA_947505105.1 Methylococcaceae bacterium
TAAGGATGTCGAGGAGGTGATGAAAAAACTTAACCATCGACCACGGAAAAGCCTTAACTATAAAACACCTCATTCAGTCTTTTTTGCAGAATCTTTGCCGAAGGCCGCATGACAACTAGGATTGCACTTCGGAGTTGAATCCGCCCTTGTTTGAATTGTGCTATGAAATCGTTTTGGTTATTAACTCGCACGACCGGAATTTCCAATAACCCGGTAGCGGCAGAGAATGAAGGGAGCGATATGGCGTCAAGCGTTGCATTGTCGGGCTGCAGCTGCCATTCCAGCAAGCGAAAATAAGCATGACTTTGATCATCAGTTTTTTGCAGGCGCACTGACACCGTATATGACTGATACGGCGGATTTTCAATTTTAACTTCAGGCAATTCAAAGATCTTCGTGATTGGCGAATATCCTGGTAATCTTGGGTTATAGCCATCGGTCAGGGTTTTCAGAAAAGCGACAATTGATTTATTGTTTTATCGGCTTGGAAAAAGGTGATTATATGAAAAATTTTATTTTTGGATTGATATTGATGAGTAGTGCTACGTCCGTTTGGGCCGAGACACCTAGTTTCGATCCGGCAAATGGTCTCTTGAAGGTGCCGGAATTATTGATCGAAGACCATCTGTACACAGATGTCGAAGTTGGCTTTGATCCCGATAATCATTATCGGCTGTTAACTTATCTGCCGCCGGTATTGTTAACGGATGACGATGATCAAAAGTCTGTTCAACTTAAACCCGGACAAGTATTGGAAATAAAACTGCGCGCAAATGCGACAACAGGTTTTCAGTGGGAATTCGATGACACGTCAATTGCAATTGTGCAGCGGTTAGGGGGGCATGTATACGTAGTCGACCCGCCGCCAGCCAACTCAAGCCTGCATATAGTCGGCAGAGGCGGTTACGATACTTGGAAATTTAAAGCGGTAAAGTCCGGGACTGCATTACTTAAGCTCATGTATCGGCAGGGTTGGGAACCTGCAAACGAAGGGAAGTTATTTCAAGTCAACCTCACTGTGCTTTAATTTTATGAGTGAGTGCCGCAAATGAAACGAACCGATGAGTTGCAAAAGCAGATTGAGCTTCAAATAAAACGTTTGAAAAAAGCCGAGCATGATCGGCCAAACCTATTAGCGCAAACAATTTATATCGGAACTTTAGGCTTGGTATTGGTGCTGCCGATTGTTGCCGGTGCCTATCTTGGACATTGGCTGGATAGTTTGGTACCGGGTTATTCGGCACGTTGGACTTTAAGCCTTTTATTTACAGGCGTGGTGATCGGAATCTTTAATGTCTATTTTCTAATCAGAGAGTAAAGTTCCGACTTTACTTCTGTTGATTTAGCCCAGCAATAACGCGAGGCTGATCGCAACTGCCGAAATCAGTAAGGTCCAGATTGTGCTCCGGTTATTGTCGGCGATTTGTTCACGCAATTGTTGCAACTCGCGGGTTTGGTTTTCCATCTGCGTTCTGGCGTGACCTGCATCATCCAACGCTCTATAAATAAGCCCTGGAATCTCGGGAAATTGGGTAACCAGTTCAGGAAACTGTTGGGCTAGTTTTTTAAGTTTAGCTTTCGGCCCTAAGCGCTCTTTTACCCAAGATTCAAGATAAGGTTTGGCAGTTTGCCAAAGGTCCAGATCGGGATAGAGTTGCCGTCCTAAGCCTTCAATGTTGAGCAAGGTTTTCTGCAGCAAGACTAATTGCGGTTGCACGACCATATCGAAACGGCGAGCGGTTTGAAACAGGCGCAGCAATAACAAGCCAAAGGAAATATCTTTGAGCGGCTTTTCGAAAATCGGCTCACAAACGCTACGAATGGCTGATTCAAACTCTTCAACGCGCGTATAACTTGGCACCCAACCCGATTCTATATGCATCTCCGCGACCCGGCGGTAATCGCGGTTGAAAAACGCCAGAAAATTTTCCCCTAAATAGCGTTGATCGGACTCCGACAAGGTGCCGACAATTCCAAAATCGACGGCAAGATATTTGGCTGGTAATTCGACAAAGATATTACCCGGATGCATATCGGCATGAAAAAAATTATCGCGGAAGACTTGAGTAAAGAAAATTTCCACACCACGTTCGGCAAGTAATTTGAAATCGGCGTTCCCTGCCCGCAGTACATCAATATCGCCAACCGGAATCCCATGAATACGCTCCATGACCATGACGTTACGCCGCGTTAGCGGCCAGTGAATTTCCGGCACGTACAGAATCTCGGAGTTTTCAAAATTCCGGCGTACTTTTGCGGCGTTAGCCGCTTCTCTGATTAGATCGAGTTCGTCGAGCAAGGTTTTTTCAAATTCCGCGACGACTTCTTTGACACGCAGACGCTTGGCATCCGGCCAGAACTTTTCGGCAAGTTTTGCTAATTCATAGAGTAAGGCAAGATCGGCTTCAATACGATTTTTAATGTCCGGACGCAGAACCTTAACAATCACTCTTTCGCCGGTCAACAGCGTAGCGGTATGTACCTGAGCCACCGAGGCCGAGGCCAATGGCTTACTGTCAAACTCAGCAAAACTTTCGCTGATCGATTGCCCCAATTCTCTTTCAATAATCGACTTGGCAAGATCACTTGAAAAGGGTGGCACTTTGTCCTGTAGTTTCACCAACTCATCGGCGATATCTTCCGGTAACAGATCTTTACGGGTTGAAAGCGCCTGACCGAATTTGACGTAAATTGGTCCCAAATCTTCTAATGCTTTGCGAATTCTAACGCCACGCGGTTCGTTTTCATTTCTGGCCCAGTAATATGGGGAAAAAATCGCCAGATAGCGGATCGGTCTAAATAAATGCGTCTTGAGTACGAGTTCATCCAGACCATGAAATAACAGCACCCATTGAATATGGATCAAACGCATTAAAATTTTAGGACCGATCACGAGACTTCCTTCGATGTCGTTGATTATGAATGATGCAAAGGTATTGAAAATACTATTGAAGTTTTTAAATAGTACCGAGACTAAGATTTTAGAGTATTGGGCTTATTGAGCAATTCACTCAAGCGGTCGAGCCGCGCCTGTAACCGATCAAAATCGTTGCGCAGCTTGTCAACTTGTTGATAAAAGAGCTCTGCTTCTGCAGGGGCTGGTAAATCACGAGTTTCTTCTTGCAATAATTCGCTGGTATTCAGTTTAAACGTGGTCAGCGAGTCTTGAGTCCAGCGATGCACACTTTTAAAAACTTGGCTTATCTGCCCCGAGATTTCGGCACCGGTATATTTGGCCAAATGGCCTTCAAGATTCAGATCAAGGTGAGCGAACAGTTCCTGTAGTTTTTTGCCGACCTGAACATCACCTTCAATATTCACCTTACCTGAAAAAATCGCGCGCATCGGACTGGCACTCAAGCCCATTAAGCCAAGTGCCGCCAATGAACCTGAGATATGAGCGTCGGGCGTCTCAAGGTAACAATCCAGACATTGAATGGACCTGTCGCTTGGACAAAGGTAAATGGTTTCATTAAAGGGCTGAACGGTGAGCGCAATAATTTTTCCGCTCAATGGTGCCAATTTTGCTTCAATGGTTTCGTCCAGCGCCAGATATTGATTTAACCCGGTTTCGAGAGCGTAAATTAAGAGCGGCTTTAATGGCATGATTTAGATTTTGTAGCCGCGATGAATCGCAACGATACCTTGAGTCATATTGAAGTATTCACAACGCTCGAAGCCTGCAGCCTGCATCATCTGTTTGAGCACATCCTGTTTAGGATGCATGCGGATCGATTCGGCCAGATAGCGGTAACTATCTTCGTCCTTCGCGACCAACCCGCCAATTTTCGGCAGGATATTAAACGAATAAAAATCGTAGACTTTTTCAGTGATAGGGTCGATCGGGTGAGAAAATTCCAGGACAATGACCCGCCCACCCGGCTTTAACACCCGATACATAGAGCGTAGTGCAGCATCTTTGTCGGTCACGTTGCGCAAGCCAAACGCGATGCAAACGCAATCAAAAGTATTATCGGCAAACGGCAGACATTCGGCATTCACTTGGGCATAACGGATATTGCCAACTAAGCCTCGATTAATCAGACGATCGCGACCGGTGCTTAACATGGCCGCATTAATGTCGGCCAGGACGATTTGTCCAGATTTGCCAACCCGTTTTTCGAACAGTGTCGTCAAATCTCCGGTGCCACCGGCCAAGTCGAGGACTTGATCGCCGGCTCGGACATTACTCAATTGCACCGCGATGCGTTTCCAGATGCGATGAATGCCCATAGACATTAAGTCATTCATAATGTCGTATTGACCCGCCACAGAATCAAAGACGCCTCTGACCAGTTTTACCTTTTCATCAACCGCAACGTTTTTAAAACCAAAATGGGTAGTATTTTCGTGATTCATGATGTTCTCTAATTTTGTAATGATTCTTGATGCGTAAAGCCTGCTGCTTCAAGTCTCTGTAGATAATCTGCCCAAAGCGTCTGATATTCAAGGCCTAATTTGTACAGCAGTTCCCAAGTATAAATGCCGGTGCTATGTCCGTCACTAAACACCGGAGAAATACCGTAATTTCCAATGGTTTTAATGTCGTCTATGGCGACCTGTTCTTTACCGGTTTGGAGCACTTCCTGACCCGGTCCATGTCCAACAGCTTCGGCTGAAGGCGTGAATACCCGCAAATATTCGCAGGGTAATTTAAAAGTGTTTCCATCATCAAAGCTGATTTCGAGAATGCGTGAGAGTTTATGCAGCTTGATTTCAGTCGGAACGGTGTTGACTGGGCTAGTAGTTAGGCGCATTTGAATGAATTGGTTTTATCAAGTGTTTATAAAATATAACGGCTCAGATCTTCATCATCTGCAAGTTCATTTAAATTGCTATCCACATAAGCGGCGTCAATCAAGATGGATTTGCCGGGCATGTCGGGCGCATTATAGGAAATATCCTCAAGCAAGCGCTCCAGAATGGTATGCAAGCGACGTGCGCCAATATTTTCGGTTTTCTCATTGACCTGGAAAGCCAGCTCAGCGATTCGTTGAATGCCGTCATCGGAAAATGTTAAGGTCACTTCTTCTGTCGCAAGTAACGCTTGATACTGCTTGGTTAAAGAGGCATCCGGTTCGGTCAGAATGCGCACGAAATCATCAGCAGTCAAGGCGTTGAGTTCGACACGAATCGGAAAACGGCCTTGTAATTCGGGAATAAGATCGGACGGTTTGGTTAAATGAAACGCGCCCGAGGCGATGAACAGAATGTGATCGGTTTTAATCATACCGTATTTGGTACTGACGGTACTGCCTTCGACAATGGGTAATAAATCCCGCTGCACCCCTTCACGCGAGACTTCGCCACCGCCATGATCCGAGCGTTTACAAACCTTGTCGATTTCATCAAGGAAGACGATGCCGTTTTGCTCGACCGCGTTTACCGCCCTGATTTTGATGTCGTCTTCATTAACCAGCTTGGCGGCTTCTTCTTCCTGAAGTACTTTTAAAGCATCCTTGATTTTCATCTTACGGGGCTTGGTGCGCTCACTGTGCAGGTTTTGAAACATACCCTGCAACTGTTGCGTCATTTCTTCCATGCCTGGAGGTGCCATAATTTCAACGCCAATTGGGGAAACATGAACGTCAATTGAGATTTCTTTGTCGTTCAAATCACCTTCACGTAATTTTTTACGCATTTTCTGACGAGTGCTACTGTCGGATTCAGCGAGGGAACTACCGCTAGCAGCCGGAAGCAATATATCCAGAATCCGTTCTTCGGCGGAATCGGCAGCGCGTAGTTGCACTTTTTGCATTTCTTCGATCCGCACCATTTTAACCGCGGTATCGGTCAAATCTCTGATCATCGAGTCGACATCACGACCGACATAACCCACTTCAGTAAATTTAGTGGCTTCGACTTTGATAAAGGGCGCATTCGCTAAACGAGCCAAACGCCGGGCAATTTCAGTTTTACCCACGCCGGTAGGGCCAATCATCAGAATATTTTTAGGCGTGATTTCTTCACGCATTTCGCCAGCCACTTGGCTGCGCCGCCAGCGATTACGCAAGGCAATGGCGACTGAACGTTTGGCATTCGCCTGACCGATAATGTGCTTATCCAGTTCGTGAGCAATTTCTTTTGGAGTCATTTGGGTCATTGGCTTAATTTTTCTCCTGAATTTCGGCATCAAGTTCTTCAATGCGTAAATTATGGTTAGTATAAATACAGATGTCGGCCGCAATATTAAGCGATTTTTCGACAATTTCGCGCGCACTTAGATCAGTGTTTTCGATCAAGGCACGAGCTGCCGATTGGGCATAGGCACCACCGGAACCAATTGCACATAGATCATATTCTGGTTCGATCACATCACCGGTTCCAGAAATAATGAAAGAACATTTGGCATCGGCAATAATAAGCAAGGCTTCCAATTTGCGTAGCGCTCGATCGGTTCGCCAATCTTTCGCCATCTCAACCGCTGCGCGAGTTAAATTACCCCGATGTTTTTCGAGTTTACCTTCGAAATGTTCAAACAGGGTAAAAGCATCTGCAGTTGCGCCAGCAAAGCCTGCAATCACCTGATCGTGATACAAGCGCCTGACCTTACGCGCATTGCCTTTCATCACTGTATTACCCAGAGTTACCTGACCGTCGCCGCCAATGACTACTTTATTACCACGACGCACTGAAAGAATAGTTGTTCCTCTTAAATTCACTGTATTTCCTTAACATTGATGAATTAAAACCAATTAATTTTACATGTTCTCAAGCAGTTTGGGTGAAAACTTTAAGTAGGACCATGGATTCTGGTCGGCAACAGGTGCCCAAAATTGTCAGCCCACAAAAACGCTAATAATAAATAAATGAAACTTTATAATTAGTAATGATTGAAAATGCTGCTTGTTTTAAAATATATAAAAAGTTACTTTCATATGATTTTTATATTATCTATCATAGTCCTTTAAAAGCATCACTAGTATTACTTGATTTGACCTTATGATAAAAAAAATATCTGTTGCCGAGCTAAAAATAGGCATGTTTATCCATAGCTTGGGTGTTAACTGGCTGGCCCATAATTTTATAACATCAAGCTTTTTAATTGAAAATATGGAGATTTTGCAAAAATTAAGGGCGACTAAAATTAAGGAGGTCTTGATCGATACCGAAAAAGGTGCGGATATCGAAATAAAATCAAAAGAGAAGTTAAGCAACGCATCTGAGACAGTCAACATTCCCCCACCCAGAACTATTAAAACTGTCAGTAACGAAGAAGAAACCAAGATCGCGAAGAAAATAGTTAATCAGGCTAACGTGGTCATGAAACAGATCATGACCGATATTCGATTAGGTAAGCAAGTTGAGATTGAAGCTCTGGAACCTATGGCGGATAAGATGATTGCCTCGATTGAACGTAATAAGGATACCTTGATCAGCTTGGCTCGAATGAAAACTAAGGATGATTATACCTTTATGCATTCGGTTTCGGTTTCAGGTTTGATGATTGCCTTTGCACGTTCAAATGGTATGGATGAAGCGAGTATTCGTGAAGTGGCAGTCGGTGGGCTATTACACGATATCGGTAAAATGATTACCCCGAATGAGATCCTGAATAAGCCGGGTAAACTGACCGATGACGAATTTGTGATTATGCGTAATCATGTGATTGAAAGTCGGAGTTTGTTGCAGGACCGAACTGACTTGACCCAAAACATTCAGGATGTCATTTACCAACATCATGAAAAAATAGATGGCAGTGGCTATCCGCTTAAGCTCAAAGCCGAACAAATTTCAACCGTAGGTAAAATGTCGGCGATTGTCGATATTTACGATGCCTTAACCTCGATTCGGGTCTACAAAACGGCTTGGGAGCCTTCGGTGACGCTGAAAAAGATGATGCAATGGACCGATAATCATTTGGATAAAGAACAAATGGTTCGGTTTATTCGCTGTTTGGGAATTTATCCGGTCGGAACCCTGGTAGAGATGGATTCCGGTCGGATTGGGATTGTATTGGACCAGCACGAAGGTAATTTGATTCGACCCAAGGTTAAGTTTATTTTCAGGAAGAACAGCGGCTATATGCTGCCCAAAGTGGTCGATTTAAGCAAAGAACAAAACGATAAAATCATCAATTCAGTCGCTCCGGAAACCTATGGTATCGATTTGAGCAATTTTATCTAATGGTCAGAAGTTAAATTACCCCCGGCATGCCGGGGGCTTATCAATTTTAATTAACTCAGCTCTCACTCGTAATGATCTTAATAACATCCTGAAGATCGTTATCGCTATTTTGATTATCGACTTGGCAAGTTCCGGCGTTTAGATGACCGCCACCATTATATTTCAGACACAGCTCACCGATATTAAAGTCCGACGCGCGGTTTAGGATCGATTTGCCGATCGCAAATACGGTATTTTGTTGCTTTAAGCCCCACATTACATGGATTGAAATGGTACATTCCGGAAACAGTGCGTAGATCATAAAGCGATTGACTGCATAAATCGTTTCTTCTTTACGTAAATCCAACACCACCAGTTGTTTGTGAACCGTTGAACAGCGTTTGATTTGTTCAACAGCCGCTGCCGTATGCTCATTAAACAACTCGATGCGTTCTTGAACATCGGGTAATTTAAGGATTTGCTCGATCGAATGATTTTTACAATAATCGATCAAATTCATCATTAATTGATAGTTGGAAATACCAAAGTTTTTAAAGCGACCTAAACCTGTGCGAGCATCCATCAGGAAATTCATCAGCACCCAGCCTTTAGGGTTCAAAATCTCCTCGCGACTAAATTGAGCGGAATCACCTTTGTCGACGGCTACCATCATTTCGTCCCACGCTGACGGGAAACGATCTTTGCCGCCATAATAGTCATAGACAACACGAGCTGCGGATGGAGCGTTAGGATCGATAATATGATTATCGGATTTTTCATTGCGAATGGTTTCACTCAAATGATGATCAAACGCCAGATGAACACCCTTAACGTAAGGCAAGTTGGTGGTAATATCCCGGTCGCTAATCGCAATGACGCCATCTTGCATATCCTTAGGGTGAACAAATTTAATGTCGTCAATTAAATCAAGCTCTTTCAATAAAACTGCGCAAATTAAACCATCAAAATCACTGCGGGTTACAAGTCGAAATTTTTGATCTGTCATAATGGTTCCTGGTAAAAATCGGGGACTTTATTTGCTGAAAGCTAATATTCAAATCGAAGGATAGTCCAGCATTTAAAATAATCCAGTTATTTTGCCATTATTATCAATATCGATTTTTTCGGCAGCCGGTATTTTGGGTAAGCCCGGCATCGTCATAATGTCACCCGCAACAGCAACAATAAACCCTGCTCCATTGGCGAGGCGAACTTCCCGAATTTCAATATCATGCCCGGAGGGAGCTCCTTTGGTCACGGGATTGGTCGAAAACGACATTTGGGTTTTGGCAATGCACACCGGAAATTTTCCAAAATCCGCTTCCCAGGCATTAAGTTGGGCCTTGACTTTAGGGTGAGCTGAAATGCTGGCGGCGCCATACAATTTAGTGGCGATGGCTTCAATTTTTTGCCATAAACTATGTGTTTCCGGATAAACAAAACTGCAGCCGGGTTCACGATGGTCGACGACCTCAAGCACTGTTTGAGCAAGCAATTCGGCGCCCTGCCCTCCTTCGGCCCAGTGTCTTGAAATTACACAGCGCGCGCCGAGTGCTTCGCATTTTGCAATTAACAACGCACATTCAGCATCGGTGTCATTGGTGAAATGATTAATGCACACCACACAGGGCAGGCCGTAATGTTCGGTGATATTTTTCAAATGGCGCTCAAGGTTGCTAAAGCCTTTTTCGAGGGCGGCAAGGTTTTCATGATTTAATTCGTTCAGCGCAACGCCACCATGAAATTTCAACGCGCGAATTGTAGCGACTAGGACCACCGCTGAAGGCTTCAAATCCGCCATTCGGCATTTAATATCTATGAATTTTTCAGCACCAAGATCGGCGCCGAAACCCGCTTCCGTCACTACATAATCCGCCAACTTCAGCGCAGTTTTAGTCGCAGTCACGGTATTACAGCCGTGAGCAATATTAGCAAACGGGCCACCGTGAATGAAGGCAAGGTTATTTTCCAGCGTTTGAACCAGATTTGGCTTGATCGCATCCTTCAATAACGCAGCCATTGCGCCGTGCGCGTGTAAGTCGCGCGCATAGACCGGCGTTACTTTGTCGGATTTGTAGCCGATAATAATGCGTCCTAAACGTTCCTTGAGATCAGCACGGCTCGTAGCTAGGCACAAAATCGCCATAACTTCGGAAGCGACCACAATGTCGTAACCATCTTGACGCAAATACCCGTTAGCGGTCCCCCCCATTCCGACAACAATATCCCGGAGCGCCCGATCATTCATGTCGACTACGCGTTTCCACTGAATCAGGCGTGGATCAATGTCTAGGGCGTTGCCGTGATGAATATGATTATCGATCAGCGCCGAGAGTAAATTATGCGCGACGCCGATAGCATGAAAATCACCGGTGAAATGGAGATTGATATCTTCCATCGGGACCACCTGGGCATAACCGCCCCCGGCAGCACCGCCTTTAACACCAAAACAGGGACCGAGCGACGGTTCACGCAAGCAAATCATGGCTTTTTTGCCAACTCGATTCAACGCATCGCCTAAGCCGACTGTGGTCGTGGTTTTGCCCTCGCCGGCCGGTGTCGGACTGATCGCGGTGACCAGCACCAGTTTGCCATCAGGTTTATCTCTCAGACTATCGACATATTCGAGCGATAACTTGGCCTTAAAGTGTCCGTAAGGATCGAGATGCTCGGCAGCAATACCGTAATGTTGTTTTGCCAAATCGATAATGGGTTTCATTTTGGCATGTTGGGCTATTTCTATATCCGACATAAAACATCCTGAATTATGAAAAAAGGTTGGAATTCAGCAACTTCATCATCAAGTGCGGCTATCGGCGCTTCTCGATGGTAGACCTCACCCTAAAGGGTGAGATCTATCATGCTTATTGAGCTGAAAAATGAGTGAGTTTTACGGTAAAACCCCTGTTAACTGTAGACAGGAAATCTAGCACATAGATGCCCTACTTTCTCGCGAACTGCCGCGATCACAGACTCATCATCCATATTTTCCATCACATCACACATCCAGTGAGCCACCTCCGTGACTTCCGTTTCTTTAAAGCCACGCGTGGTGGGCGCTGGCGTACCAACGCGAATACCACTGGTCACAAAAGGTGATTGCGGATCATTCGGCACAGCATTTTTATTGACGGTAATATGCGCGCGATTAAGTGCCGCATCCGCCGCTTTTCCAGTGATGCCTTTCGGAATTAACGACACTAACATCAGATGATTGTCAGTTCCGCCTGAAACTACGTCAAAACCGCGATCGATAAAGACTTTAGCCATTGCGCGGGCATTTTTGATGACTTGTTGCTGATAAACGCGGAATTCAGGCTGCATCGCCTCTTTAAACGCTACGGCTTTCGCAGCAATCACATGCATCAACGGACCACCCTGAATACCTGGAAAGATATTCGAATCGAATTTCTTTTCCAGTTCAGGATTACTTTTACATAAGATCAAGCCGCCGCGAGGTCCGCGGAGGGACTTGTGGGTGGTGCTGGTGACCACATCTGCATAAGGCATTGGATTCGGATATTCGCCAGCCGCGACTAAACCAGCAACATGAGCCATATCGACCACGAAGTAGGCCCCGACTTTATCGGCAATTTCTCTAAATCGCTGCCAATTCCAAATTCTGGAATAAGCTGAAAATCCGGCTACGATCAGTTTTGGCTTATGTTCAAGGGCCAAAGCTTCGACTTGTTCATAGTCGATCTCGCCGGTTTGTGGATGCAAACCATATTGAACCGCATGATAAATTTTGCCGGAAAAATTTGGTTTCGCACCGTGCGTCAAATGGCCACCATCAGCAAGACTTAAACCCAAAATAGTATCTCCGGGTTGAATCAAGGCCATAAATACTGCCATATTGGCTTGTGATCCTGAATGGGGCTGAACATTCGCATAATCGGCGCCGAATAATTGCTTTGCTCGATCAATTGCCAGTTGCTCAGCTTTGTCGACAAATTCGCAGCCACCGTAATAGCGCTTGCCGGGATAGCCTTCGGCATATTTGTTGGTCAATTGTGAACCTTGTGCAGCCAAGACTCTTGGGCTGGCGTAATTTTCCGAAGCAATGAGTTCGATATGATCTTCTTGACGTTGCCGCTCTTCTTCCAGCGCCTGAAATAATTCGTCATCGAAGCCTTGAATGCTCATAGATGCTTTAAACATTGGTTTCTCC
Organism: Methylococcaceae bacterium; assembly: GCA_947505105.1. Taxonomy (GTDB): domain Bacteria; phylum Pseudomonadota; class Gammaproteobacteria; order Methylococcales; family Methylomonadaceae; genus SXIZ01. Next base: position 12,278 of record CANNKG010000075.1, read on the forward strand.
TTAAAGGGTAGTATTAATTTAGTAAAGGATGAAGCAGGACAATCAGTAAGTCAGCAACATTGGTGCCGGTGGCACCCGTGATCAGTAAATCATCTATCGCCTGTAATGCATGATAAGCATCATTATTGTCGAGCAGTGCCCGGGTGTCCAGACTTTGCGTTCGAAGTCGGGTCAGCGAGGTCGCATCGACCAAACCACCTGCAGCCTCGGTCGGGCCATCGCGACCATCAGTACCGCCGCTTAATAATACCCAGCACTTGGGTAGACGCTGCTCGGCGGCCAACGCAAAGGCCAACGCAAATTCTTGATTGCGCCCGCCTTTGCCATTTCCGGTCAAGGTTACCGTGGTTTCGCCACCGGCTAAAATGGCAGTCGGCTGTTGCAGACCGTTGCTGAGCAGTTCGCCAATAAAATCCACCAGTTTCAAAGCTTCCAGACGCGCTTCGCCGCAGAGATGATCGCTATAGATCAAAGTTTGATAGTGCAATTGTTGCGCGGCTTGTTCTATGGCGTTAAGACTTAAGCGGTTACTGCCGATCAGTGTATAGTAGCTGCGATGAAATACCTGATCGGAGGGCTTTGGCGTTTCGGAAATCTGTCCCTGAATCCCGGCGTTGATGACTTCGACGACATGCGCCGGAACTTTGTGCCACAACTGTTTCGATTGCAAAATTGCTTGTGCGTCCGAAAAAGAACTTGGATCGGCTACCGTTGGACCGCTAGCGATCGAACTTACTTCATTACTGAGCACATCCGACAAGATTAAAGTATGCACGTCTGCAGGTGCGGCAAGCTTGGCTAGACCGCCACCTTTTATAGACGATAGATGTTTACGTACTATATTAATTTGATCAATCGACGCGCCACTTGCAAGCAATAAGTTGGTTGTGGCGATTTTATCGACCAGTGTCACCGGCGAAAGTGGCCCGGGAAGTAAGGCGGAGCCTCCGCCCGAAACCAGCACCAACACTAAATCGTCGCGCGTGGTTGTCGCCAAAAGCCTTTGGATTTCGGTAACGGCATGCAGACCTTCAGCATCAGGGAGTGGATGACCTGCCGTTAAAACCTTAAATTCCGGAATCGCAACGGCATTTTCTCGATTGGTCACCACCAATCCTTGAATATTCTCAAATTCGGAACGGAGACATACCAGAGCCGCCGACGCCATAGCACAGGCGGCTTTGCCAAAAGCGATCAGGAAAATTTGACGCCAGCGTCCGCTGCGTTTACGCTCAGGATCTTCTATGTCTAAGACGATTTCGAGGTGATGCGGCCCAGCCTTTAAACAGTGCAGGACGGCTTTAAAAGGATCAGCGGCAGCAACACCGGCACCAAAAATTTCAAGCGCATTAGTGCGCAGCTCTTTAATCAAGGATGAAGACGGTAAACGGTCGGCATCACACATGGCTGATTGTTTATCTGAAATCGATTATTTCGCCATTTGCTTGGCAAGTGCGAAAATGTTCTCGGCATCCAGGACTTGATTATTGGCTTCGAATAAGTTACCAATACAAGCGCGGTGTAAGGCCAGTTTAAAATTGCCAAAGCCGATGGCACCCCAGAGAATCTTACCGTGGCGTATCTCGCCACGATCCATCATGTCGCTGCCGCCAATGCCGAGGGGAGGCGTCGCATTAGCATCCATTAAGATTTCAAGCGAGTCGTTATTTTCCCAATGTGCTGGTTTAAGCAATTCAACACCTGCAGCACCGGTTGCAAAAACGATCTGAGCGTCTTTAATGGCATCGCCACGAGTATCGCAGTCAGGAGCTTCGAGTGGACGTATATCTACACCGAAACGTTCACGCATGGCATAACAGGCCTCTTCAGCAGAGAAAATATGCCGGGAAGTCAAGGTTACCTCAGCGCCTTCCTTAGCGAGCATAACTGCCGCCCGTTGACCCACAGGCCCCGTACCAGCAAGTACAACGGCTTTTTTGCCGACCAAGCTCACACTACTGGCAAGCGTTGCCACCCCAGCTGCTGCCGTGGTATTGCACCCATTGCTGTCAAGCATGACCGAGACTTGGAAACCCATGAAAAATTTCTTTTGAACCGCGTTCAGCAAATGTTGACCGCTAGTGACATTGCTGCCGCCAATAAAAATGGCGGTATTTTTTTTGTCTTTGGGCGCGCGCGTAAAAATGGCGCCTTCAACTAATGAACCCACATTATCGGGCGTCAAACCGCCAAAACCGACAACATGATCGGCGCCGCCATCATAAGCAACTACAGTATCGAAAACCGCAGGATGTTGATCAGTATCAAATTGGAAAAGTAATTTTTTCATTCAATTATCTTCAGCACTTACAGGCAGGTCAAGAGCCTGCGAATTTAACAAGTCGAGCATTATAGCTTATGCGTATCGGTATTGCTGCATTAATAATGCCGAAGTGATTCTCAATAGGACGCCAATATGCTGATTTTGGCACAACAGATTTTTTTAGTGGTATCGTATGCGATTTTTTAAAATAGCTATAATTGACGTTGAGCGTTGATTTGATCGTAACTTTTACTTTATTTGCTTAACGCTCAATAGGCTAGATCTTTGAAATCGCTACATAATAAATAAGGATAATCCCATGAAAACACCGATTGATATTGCTGTCACAGGCGCTGCAGGACAAATTAGTTATGCTCTTCTTTTTCGCCTCGCAGCCGGTGATTTCCTGGGTCCGGATCAACCAATCAATTTACGTCTGCTCGAAATTACCCCGGCGATGAAAGCCTTAGAAGCCATTGTGATGGAACTTAAAGATTGTGCGTCGTCATTGTTGCGTCGAGTCGAGATCACCGATAATCCTTTGGTGGCATTCAAAAATGTCGATTATGCATTTCTAATTGGCGCCCGTCCGCGTAGCGCCGGCATGGAACGTCGGGATTTACTAGAAGTTAATGCGTCTATTTTCTCGCAACAGGGTCAAGCGCTCAATCAAGTCGCCAGTCGAAATGTTAAGGTACTGGTTACCGGCAATCCTGCCAATACCAATGCGTTGATTGCCATGAGCAACGCGCCTGATTTAAATCCTCAAAACTTTTCGGCCATGACCCGATTAGATCATAACCGAGCAGTGAGTCTGCTTGCCGAGAAATGCGGCGTACTTCCTGGAGATATCAAGAATATGACCATCTGGGGTAATCATGCCCCTTCTCAATATCCAGACTTGCATCATACTAAAGTAAAGGGACAGGATGCCTTAGCGATAGTCGATCAAGAGTGGTTTGTTGAGGAATTTATTCCGACTATTCAGGAGCGTGGCGCGAGTATTATTAACATTCGAGGCCAATCAAGTGCGGGTTCTGCAGCCAATGCCGCGCTGGATCAAATGCGTACCTGGGTGTTAGGCACTCGGCAGGGTGACTGGGTCAGTATGGCAATTCGGAGTGATGGCAGTTACGGGATTCAGAAAGGCCTAATGTACTCATTTCCGGTCACCGTCTCTGATGGTCAGGTGAGTATCGTTCAGAATTTGAACATCAATAAATTCAGTCAGGAACGGATGAAAGCAACTGAAAATGAATTAAAAGATGAACGTGAAGCAGTCGAACATCTGTTGCTGTAAATGTTAACTGCCTTTTTATCCGAAGACACATGAATGTCTATTCGTGTCTTCGGTCTTTAGGTCGGCGGCAACGCCTTTTGATCGGAGAGGGTCGCAATAAAATCACTAGCTTCGGCAATAATAATCTCCATAATCCGAATCAATTGCGAAATATCCATGCTAATTTCTACAAATTCATTTTGAATCGCGGCGATCGCCTGAGCGTTTAAATTATGTTTTAGAAACAAGACCTGATCTTTAAACGCCGATAGTACCGGTCTCATGCGATCTTCCGCCCGATTTAAGGTTTTAAGCAGCCGACTATAGCGCTGACGCGCAATTTTCAACTGTTGTTTACTGTTCGCACGGAGTAAACGATTCGAATATTGATCTAGTTCAAGTTCCCATTCCAGAAACAGCGCATCAGTGACATTTTCAATCGCCCGAATCCGGTTGCTAACCAGATCGGCCTTGGTTTGACAGGCTTCATACTGGCGTTTAAGCGCATTATATTTATTTTCCAGCGGAGTATTTTCTACGGTGATGATTGTTTTAAAGCGTTGCAACGCATCTTCAAAATGGTCCCGAGTTTCCTGCAAATTCACGCAGGCTTGGCTGACTTCATAAACCACAATATCGCGCTTATGTTCACCCAGCGTTTCGCGGGTGCGGTAGTAGACATCCCGTACTTTTCGATTGAAAAAACGCTCGACGAAATCGGCGGCTGTTTCAGTTAACCCCAGAGAGGCTAAGAAGGATTTTTTGGCGGCCATGAAGCTAACGAATAAGGGTTCTGAAAGTGGACGAAAAGAATGGTTAAGTTTGAACTAAAAAATCTTGAACATTAACGACGCTAATTTTATAGGAATTCGGTCGACTGTAGTTCAAAAATGCCGAGTCGAGAATACCTTGAGCGATAAAAAATTCCAAAGTCATTTCATTTGGGCAGTTTGCTGATTTGATCAAATGTAATTCAGTCGCAGAGAGTTGTCCGGCCAACCACGCGGCGAGGCTATCGGAAGTAATATCCCAGCTTGGCGGAATCGCATATTGCTCAAGTAAATCAAAATCCGGAAACCAGATTCCGATACCCGGCGGTTGTTTGAGTTCATCAAGCGCCTTTACTAATGGCCAGTCGGGCTGCAAGGCATTAAACAAAAGCGCCATCTGCTGCATGGCTAGAATTGCCATGCGATGAGCAGCCACCTCGTTGAAATGCCATTCTTGCTGGGCTAGGCGCACTTGGTCCGCAAAAGTTCCACCACCAGGTACGACGATGGTGTTATAAGGGTAACGATGCGCAATCCGGGCCAGACAGTCACCCAACCGACCATTCCGCGTCAGGCTCCCCCCGACTTTAATCACCTGCATTAAGTCATCCGGTCACGCAACACTTGTAATAGTGCTTCGGCTTTATCAAAACTTTCCTGATATTCTTCTTCAAAAACCGAATCATTGACGATACCGCCACCAGCCCAACAGCGTATGGTATTTCTTGAGTGAACCAAAGTGCGGATCACAATATTGGTATCCATATTGCCGTCGAAACCGATATAACCGATGGCCCCGCAATAAACCCCGCGTCGATGAGGCTCAAGCTCTTCGATAATTTCCATCGCTCGAATTTTCGGCGCGCCAGTGATTGAACCACCAGGAAAACAACTGCGCAATAGATCCAGCGCATGTTGGCCTTCCGCCAGCTCACCAGTCACGGTGCTAACTAGATGGTGCACCGTTGCGTAACTTTCAACCGCAAATAAACTCGGGACTTTAACCGAGCCTTCACGGCAATTTTTACTAATGTCATTGCGTAACAGATCAACGATCATGACATTTTCCGCCTGATCTTTTCGACTTTCGCTAAGCGCTTCAATTTGCGCTTGATCTTCAAGCGGGTCTTGTTTGCGGGGACGGGTACCTTTAATCGGTTTGGTTTCAACCCGTGTCTGCGTGACTTTTAAGAAGCGTTCCGGCGACGAACACAAAATTTGCAGCTCGGGATGATTCAGATAGGCGCTGAACGGTGCAGCATTCGATTCTCGTAAAAGTCGATAAGCTGTCCAGGTATCACCCTGGCAAGGCGCTTCAAAGCGTTGGGCGAGATTCACTTGGTAACAATCACCCTCCAGAAGATAGTGTTTGATTTTATTAAATGCTAGTTCATAACCGTGATGATCCATATTGGAAACGATCTTGCCGGTCACGCTAAATTCAACCCGGTGGTCCACTAGAGGTGAGCGGCTGAATTGCGCGAAAAGTCGCTGTGATTCAGCATCGCTTATTCCAAAGCTGACTAACCAGCTCTGTTGTTGCTGATGATCGATAATGACCGCCCAGTGATAGATACCGACCGCCATTTCGGGAATCTGTTCGGCATCGAAAGCGAGCTCAGGCAGTTTTTCAATGCGTTTGGCCAAATCATATCCAAAATAGCCAATCGCACCACAATTAAACGGAAGATCGCCAGCGGGGGGAATATTAGGTAATTCTTGTTTTAAAAGCGTGAACGGATCAACTGGTGAAAATTGTTCAATCCCGTCTTTAACAATTTTCGTGAGGCCTCCATCCGTTACCAGCGTGGTCAACGGATCACAGGCAAGAATATCAAAACGACCTTGCTGACTGGACGGATGACCGCTATCTAAAAACACCGCCCACGGGCGACCAGCAATGCTGCTAAACAAAACGGCGCTGTCTTCAAAATAAGGAAGTGGTTGAATTAAGTGTGTAGGCATCGACAATAAGGCTCTCCAACAAAAATTAATTCGTGGAGATTAGAATCAGGGTTCAAGGATTTTCAGAGTTTGTTTTAGTGTGGATAGTATACGTGAGAACGCGCGTTCTTCGTTAGAATTGAATGATTGTTTAATCAAGTCGACCATTAGAATTATTTACGACATAATTGGCCACCAATGCCTGTCCAAAAAGTTATTTTTGTGAGATGTGCTTTGGTAAAACTACCATTGCCATAAAGCCAAGGGATCTGGAATAACGCTCTTCATCAGCATAAATCCTGGTAGGAGCGGCCAATTTTCAAATTAACCACTGAGAATAATCCATGAACAAATTACCAGCTTATTTTCTAGCAAGTGCCTTAGTCATTGGCATTTCCGTGACTACCGCTGAAGCGACCACCAAAATCATTCAGTTTGCAAAAGGCAAAACCAGTGCCTCAGTCACTGGCAAGATCAAAGGCAATGAAGATATCGACTATATACTACGAGCAGGTGCCGGGCAAACGCTGACGGTTGATCTTAAAGCCGGCAAGGGAGCTGCTTTTTTCAATGTTTTACCCCCTGGAAGCACTGGTGAAGCCCTATTTGTCGGCTCAATGGATGCCGATGGCAAACATTTTAACGGCGCATTACCTAGCAATGGTGATTATATTGTTCGTCTGTATTTGATGGGCGGAGCAAAAGATAGCGGCAAACCGGTCAGTTATACATTGAATGTGGCGATTACAGGTAACAACAGCGGAGCCAGCGCAGCAAGCGGAACCGTCGTCGCAGAGAAAGCCTGCCTTGCCGAAGTAGCCAAAACAGTGGGTCTTGATAGCAGCAAACTCAAAGTGCTTGATGTGACGGAAGCTCAATCGGGGATTTCAGTAATGGTGCAGGTGCCGGAAGCTACCGCGCCATGGTCATGTTTGTCCAGCAAGAGTGGTAAGGTTGATGGCGTAAGTTTTACAGGCTCAGAGGGTAAATTGTAACAATATCAATCCACTCAATAGCACGCCAACAATAATTTTCCCGCTATTGGCAAGGAATGCCGATCTCAAGTCACAGGGATGTGAAAAGACTTCAATCATTTGTGACGTATGGGTTACGGCAAGCCTTGCCGGAACTAAGCTAATTTAAGAGATGTAAGCTAACCATATATCCAATATTGATATTGATTACTGACTTCTCGTTCAGCTTCAAACCAGTCCTTTAGATCATTACCGGGCGAAAAACCTCTTTGTTTGAATTTCCAAAATGCACGTTCTTCAACCATATCTCGAAATTTGTTCGAATCAGGATAGCCCAAATTATGATTGTTTAAATATTCATGTTCAGTTTCCATTGTTCCACCTAATCATCAAAGTACGATGCGAAAACAAATGGTGTATTAAAAATGCCTAAAAGACAATTCGTATAACTACTTACATCTCCTATTATTGACGATTGCACTTCGGAGTTGAATCCGCCCCAGCGTGGTGTCGGCAGGTGGTCAGAGACCAAGCGCATGAAGTATTGGTTGAGATGATCAAGGCTTGGTGTGAAAATTGTTTGCGTGCTTTAGAAAACGATTGGGCGCTGGCTTTGCGAGTCAAATCTGCCTGATTGGCAAGGTGAGCAAAGAAGCCATTGAGTTCTGTTTGAACGCTCGCTTTGAAACCCGAAATCATGGCTACCAACATCACCTGAAAGGTCAGAGTACGTTGGGCAAGTTTGGCTACAAAATAATTTGGATGACTAGACAATTAGCTCTTTTGATCTATCCTTGTTTTGTAGGAAACCGTTTATGATAATTCCTTTGTTAAATAACGAAGGGGTCATTGGCATCGTGAAGCATTTGACGATATACAGAATGCTATTATTGAGTTATCAGAGTACCGTGACCCTGAAACAGGAGCAGACTACAAAGATATAGCAAGCTTCTTTGCCAATATCTCGCCGATACTAATGCCTAACATGACATAATAACCCCGCTATTTATAGAGGACGTGGTGCGCTCATCCTCATTGCATGATATTGGAAAAGTTGGAATTCCAGATGCTATAGACTTTCATAAATTAAATTTCCGAAAATACGAAAATTCCCTCTTTTGTCGGTATGCTTGACGCCATAAGAAAATACCGCCAAAGGAATGCTTGAATGATAGCGCTCACCTTCTCCAAACTGATTTTAGAAAAACTGAAAGA
>CANNKG010000076.1 GCA_947505105.1 Methylococcaceae bacterium
GTTTCAGGCAAGAATAGTCCGTATCAGCTCATATACCATTCGAGCCGTTCAAAATGCAATAATCACTGGAATGTCTTTGTTCGACCTTATGCACGCACTCATGGCGCGATTAGTTCCTGGGTAGGCGAAAATATGGGAACACTGATGGACCATATAGAAGGGCAGCATTGCTCTGTTGGCGGTATTTTTGGCGGTATATTTTATTTTTTACAAACAAGAAATCAGTATTAATAAGCCATTCAGACTTATATTCGGATGATGTCGTCCCGACCAATTAAATCAAGATGTTAAGATTATAGAAGGATAGTAAAAACCCCGCGGGGTGAACAAGGCAACTTGATACCCCTAAATTTGAGCTATTTTCATCGAATAAAAAAAGCCCACCGTAAAAACGTGGGTTTTTTAATCTCACGTTGAATGGCCCCAAAGGGCTAGACATGACAGAAAAACTAACCAATGCTGAAATAATGAATGTTATGAACTTTATTTTTCTCATTGCCAACTCCTTAAATTAATAATTTATACGATAGTCGGAACCAATATCAGGTTTATCGTCTTGATAGTGGGCATGAATATCTAAGCGCCTGCGAGTGTTACCGCAATAGTTACTGCATTGACAATCTCTGACTCTAAATTTCAGGGTATATGCTCTAGGAATTGCTAGAACCTTTTACCCCAACTTTGGCAGGAACCCTCTAAAATTCGGCTCGTTGTTATCTATAGCAAAAATGAGATACATAGAGCAGAACACTCATTGCACTTAAATAATTAAATCAATTAGTTCCTATGTAACACAACAGTTGTGTTACATAGGATTAATCGACAGCAAATGAATATTAACCCGTTCTGGGATCTACTGAGAAAGTTGGTATTCAGTAATCAGTTGGCGTAACTCACTTAATTTTGGGGGCTTTACCACGTAATGGTCAAATCCGGCTTCTTCAAGGCAAGGATTATTCATACTGAGGGCATAGCCGCTCATGGCAATGATTAACGGCCGTTTTCCAGTAAGCTGTTCGCGTAGCTTTTTAGCGACTTGGTAGCCGTCCATATCGGGTAATCCGATATCCAGCAGGATGATATCAGGGAAAAAGCGTTGTGCAACTGAAATTCCCTCCATCCCGTTGCTGGCGGTCTCCACTTGATAACCCAACATCTCAAGCCATAATGAAATGCTATCCACAACCCCCTCATTATCATCAATCATCAAAACCAGCAGACCTTCTCCCGTTGCTTTATTTAATCCCGGCGAGTCTTCCGACTCAGTCGGTATTGACGCTTCAAGGACTCTGGGTAGCTTAACCACAAATTCTGATCCTTGGTTAATCCCTTGGCTGTATGCTGTGACTTGGCCGCCATGCAAGTCAACCAGCTTCTTGACCAAAGCAAGGCCAAGCCCCAAGCCCTCTTCGGAACGGTCAAGCCCTCTTTGTCCTTGGATGAATAACTCAAAGATATGAGGTAATAGATTCGGCTCGATACCGATGCCGTTATCCTGGACGCGAACAATGGCGAAGGGTCCCTCAACGTCGACTATCAGGTCAATGCGACCACCATTTTTGGTATATTTAGCGGCATTCGTAAGTAGGTTCGAAAACACTTGGGTAATACGGATAGAATCACCATCCACATAAATAGGCTGTGGCGGAAAATAAACGTTGAGCGTTTGCTGTTTCGACTGAATTAAATAGTGAATCGACTCTAGCGAGTCTTTTAGCAACTTGACAAGTTCGACATGTCCTTGCGTAAGTTTTATATGACCCTGAGTGATGCGCGAGACATCCAACAGGTCATCAACCAATTGGGTAATATGGGTTACATTACGGTTAAGTATTTCGGCGACTTTGACAATTTGTTCCTTTTCGGTAAATGCCTGTGAACTTAACAGCTGTGCTATATTGCTTATAGGGGTAAGTGGATTGCGTAATTCGTGGCCGAGCATGGCCAGGAATTCGTTTTTACGGCGGTCGTTTTCAAGGAGATATTCGGCTAACTCAGCGTCTGTAGACCTTTGTTTTGTCAAAGCCATATCTAAATGCTTTTTTTGTAACAAGGCTTCTGTCAATACCAACGCCAGCATCGCGGCAGCCTCTTTCTCGTTTTGCGTCCATGGCTCACTACGACCTCGCCATGTTTCGGTCCAGACTTCAAAGGATTTGCGCGGATTTAGGTGAATGATCCCGAGAGAATCTTTGGTTATGTTCTTTTGGGTATTACCGGCCCATTTTACCGTCCGAGGCTTTTCTTCTCTGAACCATGCGATAAAGTTGCGCATGTCCTTTGAAACAGGGGCAACCAGTAAACCGGCGACTACTGCTGAATCGGCTAAAGTGAATTCCTGAGATAGCTGATCCAAGCTGAAAACACCAGTTTCTGGATTCTTAGTACTCAGCCAAGTAAAAAGATCATCGGTGATATTGGCATTGGGTACGCCGCCTAGGGTAAACAGCCTGCCATCAATCTTCATCATAACCCCGGTTGCTTTAAGAAGGTCAAGAATCTCCATTAGAAGCATGGAAATAACGACTTCCAAATCATTGGACGTAATGTGTTTTAACAATTTACCTACAATGCGCGAAGACTTGTCGATTAGTTTGCGTTGACCATCAGCCTCAATCGCAAACAGCTTTACGGATGTCATACGACCAATTAGCGCGGCCGCTTCCTCAAGCGCGTTAGAAACGCGTTTAGGCGTCAGGTGGTGACAAGCAATCAATCCCCATAGTTGACCGTTTTGTAATAAGGAAACAGACATGGAGGCCCGCACACCCATATTGCCCAAATACTCCCTATGTACCGGTGAGAAGCTCCGTAGGCTCGAAAAGCTCATATCAAGCGGCTGGCCAGTCAAAGGATTCAAAGCAGGCAGGACTGGAACCGGTTCAGCAGAAATATCAGCAATATGACGGATGTAATTGACCGTATACAAATGCCTTGCTTGAGGTGGAATATCGCTGGCTGGAAAATGTAATCCCAGATAGGACTCTGCTTCTTCGACTCGGCTTTCTGCAATGACTTCACCGTCCCAATTAGCATCAAAGCGGTAAACCATAACCCGGTCAAATCCAGTCAAATCTCTAACCAGAACAGCGATTTTCTCAAGATAGTCGTATATATCGATATTTTGTTCGAAATTCGAAAAGCCTTTGCTTATCAGTTTTAAAAATTCCGGTAGGCGGTCCTGAGACTTCAGAACATCTTCGTCCATCAACTCCAAAACGTAAACATTTGCGCTCATGAACAGTCGCACTTGTAATTCGCGCAGATGTTCATTAATGGTCATACTTAATCGGTATGTTGCCGCTTGATTTTCATTGATTTCAAAGATCAGTTGTTCTATGACCAGAGTTGATGGCCTACCCAGAACATCTTCAAGCAATAAATTTTGAACGGATTCTGTGGATAAGCCCAAAAAGTGGCTAAAATTTGCACTGCTTTGCAGAATTATACGTGGAGAACTGTCGCTAAGTACTAGCAATACGCCATGGGGTTGAATTTGGCCGATTTGATGAATTGGTTCAGCTTCGCAATTTTGCAGGGCTAGTTCAATATCTTGCTGACTATAAGTTTTCATAAATCAATATTTTATAGATTTAAAATTTAGTTGAAAAATAATTTATTTACTTGTAAAAAGATCGATCTAACCTTAAAAGCCTTGATTGCCTTTGGCTGATTGAAGAAATAGCTCTGTATTTGAAGCATGGCGATAATCTGATTGATTTCGTCCACATCAATTGTGTTGACCTTGCTGTAATCGGTGATTCGATAGCGAATGTCATCAAAGCGCTCATCGCCTGAGAGTTCCAAAATCGTGTGAGTCACCTTATCAATCAAAAACCCATCACAGATGTCGAAGTGGATGCCGTTTTGCTCCCAGCTAACCGTGTGCATAAATCTATAAATGGTAAAAACTAAACATCATACACCCAATACACAAACACTGTTCACGCCAAACTATCAGCAACGCTTGTCGATCTATGAAGGCAGCATCACCGGCGTGGGGGGGGGCATTTTTGGGGGTATATTTAATTACGCCATTCATAAATTTCACGAATTATAAGACTTGCAGAGTTTAATTAGATTGAGGCCTCAGCAAAATTAATCACCGTAGCAACGTGGGTTAATTTTAAAATTCATCGAATCGTTCGATGAGTGTATCACCGATCCAAGCACAAACATCTTGATCTACTTCGAGTAGGTCTAACACAGCGGAATAAAATAAATCGTTGAACTCTTCTAATGCGATTGGAACCGGGTTAACGTGAAGGTTGGTTATATTTGGCAGTGGTGCTTGAGTTATAGTCTCGCAGAGTCATTGGCTGGGCTATTTCAGAAAGAATGACGGCAACATTGGTCTGTGACGCACTGATCATGGCCTTGTGGCGTCATCAGATGCCTAAAGGCGTGATTGTTCATTCTGATCGTGGTAGCCAGTATTGTTCTGTGGCTTATCAAAAGCTGTTCAAAAAGCACCAATTGATTTGCAGGAAGAAGGTAATTTATTCGGCCTATCATCCCGTTAATAAAAATTATAGTCAGATAAGTGGTAACAAGTTTGGTCGATTTTAATTCAAAAACGCTGATGTTTTTAAACAATCGTATAGGCTTTTAGATTCATGGATGATATTTTTTTTTCAACGCTTGATAGCGTTGATAAAATTTTTCATACTCTTCAAGTTCGCTGACTTTGCAGACATCTAGATCCTGCATTTTAAACGCTTCCAAGATTTGCTTGGCTCGTTCGTTATTTTTAAACTTAGCAGTAGTCAGGGCAGAAATTTCCTTAGCCAATGGATAGCTGCGTACAAAAAGGCCAAAATTTCGACTTTTGATTGGATATTGTTCAATGATGGTCAATTTTTCAGCAATATCTGGATTCAACTCGCTCATGACTTCAAAAGTGCTTAGCAACACCATGCCGACATCCGCCTGGTTAAAATAAATATCGAGAACAATTCGATTCATCTTATTTTGTTGGTTAATACTTCCAGCGACCTTCTGCATCGGTTTATGAAAATGCTCTAAAAATAAGCTGTCGAGATACATCTCCGCAAATTCATCATTGGTCGGTAGAAGCAGACGCTTACCTTTCAAATCGTCTATACGCTTAATATTTTTGTCGCGCTGGGTAATCACCAAAATACTGTCCGATCGCTTAGCGGCCAAGACCCCAGTAAAACCATCCAGTAATTCGTCACGTTTAAAATAACGAACTAGAAGAATCGGCGGCGCAACCACCATATCAATTTCACCTCGGTCAACAGCCTGACGCATGTCAGCAATCGTATTAAAAAGGATCGCACCAGCATTGGTAATGTTAAAGCCTATTTCCCGCGCACTCTGATTTATTAATTCCTTTGCCCAAAAATTCATCGATACTTCAATATCGCTACGACTGGCCATTTCGGTTACGGAATTGCCATAAAATCCCAAAATAAAACGGGCTGGCTTAAGCGGTTCAGGATCAGCGAGACCTTGTCGCAAAATTCCTAACGATAATAGAATGATCGATAGGAGGATGCAGCGTTTTGTAAAGCGTAAATTTTTTATAACCAAAAGAATTTACCTCACAGCATCGTTGACTAAGATAGGTGAATTATTAGAATCCTTCGCATGGAAAAGTATAGTCGATCGGCAATGATTTGACCGTTTAAGCTGAGTAATTAAATTTATCACGCCCGTTTTTCAAACGGTATAACATCAGCACCGGATTTTAATTTATCCAAGTAATCAGCCCAAGATTGCATCATGCGCCGACGTTCATCCAGATATTGAGCTCTGTTATATGCTGCTCTAACTTGGTCTCTTGGCGCGTGGGCAAGTTGGCGCTCTATTGCATCTGGAGACCACCCTTGTTCATTCAGTAAGGTTGATGCTGTTGTTCTGAAGCCATGCGCGGTCATTACGTCAGAATCATAACCAAGGGACTTTAACGCGGTTCTGATCGTATTATCAGACATTGGCCGACCATCACCACGACTCGATGGAAATACATATTGCCCATTGCCGGTTAACGGCTGGATAGCTTCCAATATTGCAATGGCTTGAGTGGATAACGGCACAATATGATGAAAATCAGTTTTTGAAACATAAGGCCGCCACTCACCCGCCACTAGATCAACATCATCCCATAGCATTTGCCTGATTTCGCCAGGGCGTTGAAATAGCAAAGGTGACAACCTGAACGCCGATTGAACAACAAACGTACCCTGATAATTGCTAATATCCCGCAGCAATTGAGCAACCTATTTAGGATCAATTATGGCGGCTCGATGCTTTACTTTTTGTGCTGGTATCTGTTTGGCGACTGGCTGAGCGGGGCCATACTCAGTGAAATTATGCACAATGGCATATTGAAATATCGCACTAATTTCAGCATGAAGACGGTGCGCGGTTTCAAGTTGATTCTTGTCAATCAACGGCTTTAAGGTTGCCAGTATATCGGCGGATTTTACGGCGTTAATTAGCATATTGCCAAGCGCTGGAAATGCTAACCGATCTATCCTGCTAGTTTTTTTGGTTTGTGTGACGGCTGTTGTTAAGTGTGAAATTGAATTTAACCATTGTTGGGTAATATCGGCAAAGCTATCAATAATTGGTAAGCCCTCATTTAGCCGTTCTTCATTCAATTTGTCAATTTGACTGATTACCTTGGTTTGTTTTCTGAGTTCACCAGGATCGGTACCGTTGGCAACATGCCCCCTCGCCTCCTCAGACTTGCGCCTTGCATTTTCAAGCGATGTATCAGGATAAGCTCCAAAAGAAAGTTTTTTACGCTTGCCGTTAAATGTATAAATGAAGCGCCACAGCTTTGAACTGATCGCCCCCACCAAAAGATACAGCCCACCACCATCATTAATGGTGTAATCCTTTTCCTTTGCTTTTGCTGATCTATACACCGCATCTTTATTGTGATTGACTGACATTTTGTTACCTCGATTGTTACCTTTTTTTCAGGGTCAGCATAGCAAGGTAACGATTCAGGTAACACTTTTGGGTGTATTTAGGTGCATTTGATTGTATTTCGCTGGACAATAAAAAACCCGCTAAGCCAGATAACTTGCGGGTTTTTGTACTTCTTTGGGTCTCTTAAAACCCTGATTTGGTACCGATGGCCGGATTTGAACCGGCACGACTTGCGTCACCACCCCCTCAAGATGGCGTGTCTACCAATTTCACCACATCGGCTTAATTTATTTTTTCTTAGATGCTTCCGGCGCTGTAGAAGGTACATCACTAGGCACTGGAACCGCTGCTGGAGCAGAAACAGGCACTGATTCAGTTACATTAGGCTTTTGAGAAGGGTCAGGAACACTCGTTCCAACCGCAGGAATATCAAGTGGCTTCGGAGTTTGAGTTGACGATTCCTGCATTAAATCAACCGCTTTAGTGGTTGACCCACTTAAAAAGGCAAGTCCTAAGCTAGTGCTAAAAAACAAAGCCGCAAATATCGCGGTGGTTCTTGACAAAAACGAGGCTGAGCCCTGAGCGCCAAATACCGAACCTGACCCACCGCTACCGAAAGCTGCACCAGCATCGGCGCCACGACCTTGTTGCATTAAAACTAGGCCAATTATACCGAGTCCTAATAAAACATGAATAACAATTATTACCTGATACATATTTGTTCTAATTATAATTAAACTGAGTGATAAATCTTTAGAAAAGATTCCGCTTCTAAAGAAGCACCACCTATTAAGCCACCGTCGATATCCGGCATGGCAAATAAGCCTTTTGCATTATCAGGCTTCGCACTTCCGCCATACAAAATTTGAATTTTTTCGGCGATAACCGCATCTTTCACAGCAATGTATTGTCTGATGTGCTGATGAACTTCTTGCGCTTGTTCATCACTAGCGGTTCTACCCGTGCCGATTGCCCATACTGGTTCATAAGCGATTACCGCTTTATCGAATGCTGCAATGCCGGTCAGATTGATAACGGCATCCAATTGTTCATTAACCACGGCAATCGTTTGATCTTGTTCACGTTGCTCTAGGGTTTCACCGACACATAAAACGGGGATGATCCCTTGTGCAATAGCCTGAGCAAAACGAGCGGCAACCGATTCATTGGTGTCACCGTAATAGGTACGTCTTTCGGAGTGACCAACGAGTGCATATTTGCAGCCGAATTCACTCAACATTGCCGCAGAAATTTCTCCAGTATAAGCACCAGACGCCTTGTCAGCAATATTTTGTGCACCTAAAGCCAAACGCGAACCTTTGACCAGTTCACTCACACCGCTGATATATACATAAGGTACGCAGACTGCGATCTCGGCAGTATTTGAACCCAAGCCTGCTATGATACCTTTAACCAGAGACTCAGCACTCGCAAGAGTACCATTCATTTTCCAATTTCCAACGACTAATGATTGACGCATCATTTCCCCCATGTAGAATCAAACTGCTTATGATATAGATTTATGACTAGTAATTCAAGCAGTGATTGCTTTCTTCACTTCATTGGCGATTTCATTCGCACATTCAGTGACCAAATCTCGATCCCGCCCTTCAACCATCACGCGGATTAGCGGCTCAGTTCCCGATGCACGCAATAACACGCGACCAGTATTGCCTAATCTGTGCTCAACTGCTTTTACTGACTGTTGAACGTTGATGGCCGAATTTAAATCGATTTTTACCGGCGTTTTTACATTGATCAAAACCTGTGGATATTTAACCATACCAGATTTTAATTCATGTAATGATTTACCACTATGATAAATTTCGGCCATGATTTGCAGCGCCGAAATGATGCCGTCACCGGTAGTAGTTCGATCCAGACAGATGATATGTCCGGAATTTTCTCCACCAAGCATACCATTATTGTCCATCAACATTTCCATAACATAACGATCACCGACTTGCGCGCGCAATAATTCAATATTGAGCTTGGTCAGGGCATGCTCCATTCCCAAATTAGTCATCAGCGTCCCCACAACCGGCCCGATCAATCGATTCCGCTCTTGTCTGGACTTTGCGATAATATAAATCAATTCGTCACCGTCAACCACTTCACCTTTATGGTCGACCATCATAAGACGATCACCGTCGCCATCAAGCGCAATGCCAAGATCAGCCCCTATCTCCAAAACCTTTGCCACGAGCTTATCGGTATGCGTAGCGCCACAATGATCATTAATGTTTAAACCATTGGGCTCAACGCCAATCGCGGTGACATCCGCACCTACTTCGCTAAATACCGGCGGAGCGATATGATAAGTCGCACCATGAGCACAATCGACCACAACTCGCAAACCTGCAAAATCAAAACTGGTCGGAATACTGGCTTTACAAAACTCAATATAGCGTCCCGCGGCATCCACCAAGCGCTTCGCCTTGCCGAGATTTGCCGAGTCAACAGTCGTCATAGGCGAGTCAAGATAGCTCTCAATTTTATGCTCCAGTTCATCAGGTAATTTCATACCTTCAACCGAAAAAAACTTGATGCCGTTATCATAGTAAGGATTATGCGAGGCGCTAATGACTATTCCAGCTTGCGCTCGTAAAGTTCGAGTCAAATAAGCGATACCAGGCGTCGGCATCGGACCAAGCAATCGAGTATCAACCCCAGCGGCAGTTAAACCC
This sequence comes from Methylococcaceae bacterium, assembly GCA_947505105.1. GTDB lineage: Bacteria > Pseudomonadota > Gammaproteobacteria > Methylococcales > Methylomonadaceae > SXIZ01. Next base: position 9,594 of record CANNKG010000076.1, read on the forward strand.
GCTTCTAATGCCGATTCAAACATATAACCGGAGATACGGGTATCCTTGCCAACCAAAACGAAGCCATGACCCTCTTCTGCAAAGACCCGCCCAGTCGCCCAACCCAGTTTCAATAAAAAATCCGCCGTGATTGGATATTCGCCTACTTTCCCGCGAATACCATCGGTTCCAAAATACTTTTTAGCCATGAACAACCTCGTATTTATTTTTTTTATGAAGTGTAGTAGAAAATTCAATTCATAGCCGATCTTTGACGCTAAAGTCATTAAATCAGTACCGACCAAACTTCATTTACACGTTCTGTTGATTGAGCTAGGTTAATTGCAATTTACTTGGGCTACGCACAAAAAAAAGGAGCTGCAAAAGCACCTCCTTTTTATGAATAACTCGGAAATATACTTAATTTTGCTCTGCAGTTTGTCCCAGAGAATTCACTTGAACACCTGCTTTCTTGAAATCGACCTCACTACCTCCGGAAGGTGGCTGGCTATCATCCCACCCTTGTGGCGCACGAACCGGGATACGCGCCATCAAATCATCAATCTGATATTTGTCGATCGTTTCGTATTTCATTAATGCTGCCGACATCGAATGCAGAATATCTTCGTTCTCTTTCAGAATTTTTTCAGCACGTTGATAATTTTTGTCGATGATTGAACGAATTTCTTCGTCAATCGTATGCGATGTTTCTTCGGCAACGGATTTATGCTGTGTCACTGACCGCCCAAGAAATACCTCTCCTTCTTCTTCACTGTAGGCAAGTGGCCCCAAACGCTGCGACAAGCCCCATTTAGTTACCATATTTCGGGCAAGTTCAGTTGCACGTTCAATATCATTGGAAGCACCAGTGCTTACCTGCTCCCAGCCGAAAATCAATTCCTCAGCGATTCGCCCACCGTACAAACTCGAAATCATACTATCCAGCTTGCATTTACTCGCACTGTATTGATCGCTTTCAGGCAGAAACATGGTGACCCCCAAAGCCCGGCCACGCGGCATAATGCTAACTTTGTAGACTGGATCGTGTTCAGGCACCAGTCGCCCAACAATCGCATGACCGGCCTCATGATAGGCGGTCATTTTCTTTTCCTTATTACCCATCACCATTGAATGACGCTCAGCGCCCATAATGATTTTGTCCTTAGCTTTTTCAAGGTCTGACATATTTACTACTCGCTTATTGAAGCGCGCCGCAAACAAAGCAGCCTCATTAACCAAATTGGCTAAATCAGCGCCTGAAAAGCCGGGAGTTCCTTGGGCGATATATTTAGGCACTACATCATTATCTAGTGGAACTTTTTTGAGATGCACATTCAAAATTTGCTCACGACCACGGATATCCGGCAAACCGACCGTTACTTGCCGATCGAAACGTCCAGGTCTTAACAAAGCTTTATCCAGAACATCTGGACGATTCGTTGCCGCAATGACGATGATGCCTTCGTTTCCTTCAAAACCATCCATTTCAACAAGCAATTGATTAAGGGTTTGTTCACGTTCGTCGTTACCACCACCTAAACCGGCTCCACGCTGGCGACCGACCGCATCAATTTCGTCAATAAAGATGATACAGGGCGCATGTTTTTTGGCCTGCTCAAACATATCCCGTACTCGCGAAGCTCCAACCCCGACAAACATTTCAACGAAGTCGGATCCTGAAATCGTAAAAAAAGGCACCTTGGCTTCACCGGCAATCGCCCTGGCGAGCAAAGTCTTACCCGTCCCAGGAGGTCCAATCATCAATGCGCCGCGCGGAATTTTTCCGCCAAGTTTTTGATATTTAGATGGATCTTTCAAAAAGTCCACCATCTCTTGAACTTCTTCTTTGGCTTCATCACAACCTGCCACATCGGCGAAAGTCACTTTGATTTGATCCTGCTCTAACATACGCGCCTTACTTTTACCGAACGATAGCGCACCACGACCACCGGCACCACCACCCTGCATTTGACGCATGAAAAAAACCCACACGCCTATCAACAGCAAGATTGGACCAAACGAAACCAAAAGTTGCATCAACATTGAAGGTTGCTCAGGTGGCATCGCCTTGATTTCAACATTATTAGCCAATAAATCATCGACCAGATGCGGATCTTCCGGCTTATAGGTTCTAAAGCGATTTCCGGCCTGTAGCGTTCCCTGAATAACATTATCCGCAATCATGACCTGCTGAACCTGACCCGCTTTGACCGCTTGAATAAATTGGGAATACGACAGCGAGGAATCACCACGTTCACCGCGCGGCCCAAAATTATTGAATACAGACATCAACACAACGGCGATGACAACCCACAGCACTATATTTTTAAACATATCGTTCAAGTTACTTACTCCAGACCACACGGTCCATAGCTTAAAAAAGACTCAGCCATTGTATCAATAATCGCTGATTTTAAATTAATTATCCCAATTAATACGAGTTTCGCGGCAGTGATTATGCTTTAAAGCCCTTGCCTAAAATGTAGACTTCATTGCTTCGTGGTCTGGAGGCTTTGGGTTTTCTAATCACAACTTGAGCAAAAGAACGCTTTACGTCCTGATGAAATGCATCAAAACCCTCCCCCTGAAACATCTTTACGAGAAAACTTCCGCCGGGAGTTAATACAGTTCTTGCAGTATCCAGTGCTAATTCTCCTAGATAGATAGCACGAGGCTGATCCATTTCACGACTACCACTCATATTGGGGGCCATATCGGATAAAATCAAGTTAACCGGCATACCATTTAAAACCTTATACAACTGCTCTAAGACATCAGCTTCTCTAAAATCACCACAAATAAACTCTACCCCTTCTATAGGTTCGATATCAAGAATATCCAAGGCAATCACTTTGTGCTTTTTACCGACGATTTGCCTCACGTACTGCGACCACCCGCCAGGAGCTGCTCCCAGGTCAACTACCGTAGAATCAGGGCCAATAATCCGGTCTTTTTCCTGAATTTCTTGCAGCTTGAATACTGCCCGTGATCGAAAACCCTGAATTTGTGCCATTTTGACATATTCATCATGGAAGTGTTCCTGCAACCACTGTCCACTGCTTTTACTTCGCGCCATAAGGTATATTTAGTGTAGAATTGTTGATTTTTAATTTAAGGCACAGTAGTGAACACAGCGGATAAAAAAAGACTTAGAGCCCAAGCACATTCATTAAAACCCGTCATCATGATCGGTAATGCTGGCTTAACCTCGGCAGTGCTCGCAGAAATCGAAATAGCTCTGGATCACCACGAACTTATCAAAATACGTATTCGCGCCGAAAAAGAAGTTCGTGAACAAATCAGTCACCAAATCTGCCTGGACACTCATTGCGAACTGATCCAGAGAATCGGACAAATTTCAACAGTTTATCGCCATAATCCGAATAAACCATAAACCACGATTCTTAATACTGATAAATCCAAAAACTAACATTGCGCAACAAATAAATGATTTCTCGCCCTATTGGGGCGAGTATAGTGAACAGCGCGACAAAATATTTATCTTCAGTATAACGCGACTTATTGACCTTGCCATTAAAATTAAATACTTTTATATGATCGCTCAAACATAGGCGACAGATAAAACTTCATAATCGACATCACCACCCGGCGCCTTCACAGTAACGACATCTTCTACTTCCTTACCAATCAGCGCCCTAGCTATCGGCGAGCCAATCGAAATACGCCCTTGCTTAATGTCGGCCTCATCTTCACCCACGATTTGATAAGTATAGCGCTGCTCGGTTTCAAGGCTTTCGATTTCGACGGTTGCGCCAAACACCACTTTTCCGGAAGCATCGAGCTTGGTGACATCAATGATCTGCGCATTTGAGAGCTTTGCTTCAATTTCGCTAATACGGCCTTCCGCAAAACTCTGTTGTTCACGCGCGGCATGATATTCGGCATTCTCTTTCAAATCACCGTGAGCCCTAGCGGTTGCAATCGCCGCAATAATACGCGGTCGCACCACTGATTTCAACTCTTCGAGCTCCTGACGCAGTTTGTTAGCGCCCGTCACCGTCAAAGGTACTTTATTCATTTACAACTCCAATAACAAACTTAAAGAGACGGCATGCATTAACACCGCCTCTCAATTAATCAAAACTTTTATGTAAATCTTGCAAACAATTCACACTACCAGCATCAAGCTCACCTAGCGCATAGCAAGCTGCTTTGGCACCCGCCATAGTCGTGTAATAAGGCACTCGATGCTGTAAGGCCTCCCGACGCATGGTAAACGAATCTGAGATAGCTCGACTACCTTCGGTAGTATTTACAATCAATTGAATCTGATCGTTCTTTATCATATCGACCGTATTAGGCCTGCCTTCGTTTACTTTGTAAACAAAATCACACGGAATACCGGCTTCGGTCAAAACCTTGGCGGTCCCCTTTGTGGCAACAATCTGATAATCTTTTGCCACCAGCATTCGAGCGATCTCAGGTAATTTTGATTTATCGGCATCACGAATACTAATCAACACCTTGCCGCTAGTACTCAAATCAACACCGGCTGCACGTTGCGACTTCGCGAAAGCCTCGCCAAAGGTTTTACCTACCCCCATCACCTCACCAGTTGATTTCATTTCTGGTCCGAGCAACGGATCAACCCCAGGAAATTTGATGAACGGAAACACCGCTTCTTTAACGCTGAAATAGCTTGGAATGCGTTCTTCGGTCACACCTTGCTGTTCAAGCGATCGACCCACCATACAGCGTGCGGCTATTTTAGCCAGTGGATACCCAGTTGCCTTGGAAACAAAAGGCGCAGTTCTTGAAGCGCGTGGATTGACTTCCAATACATAAACATCTTCGCCCTGAACCGCAAATTGAGTATTCATCAAACCAATAACCCCGAGCGCCTCAGCCATTTTGGCGACCTGCTCACGTAATTGATCTTGAATTTTGGGCGGGAGTTCGTAAGGCGGTATCGAACACGCCGAATCCCCCGAGTGAACACCCGCCTGCTCAATATGCTCCATCAAGCCGCCGATCAATAAGCGCTCACCATCATAAATTGCATCGACATCCATCTCGACCGCATCATCCAAAAATCGATCGAGCAAAACCGGTGAATCATTCGAAACACTGACCGCTTCTTTCATGTAACGTTGCAACCCTTCTTCGTTGAACACGATTTCCATCGCGCGCCCGCCTAAAACATAAGAAGGTCTGACCACCAACGGATAACCTAGATTCTTAGCCGCATTGAGCGCCTGTTCAACCGACCGTGCCGTGGCATTCGGCGGCTGTCTTAAATTTAAGCGCTCAAGCAATTTCTGGAAACGTTCACGGTCTTCTGCCAAATCGATTGAGTCGGGTGAAGTACCGATAATCGGAGCACCAGCCGCTTCGAGCGCGCGCGCCAATTTCAACGGCGTTTGGCCGCCATATTGCACAATCACGCCTTTGGGCTTTTCAAGCTGGATAATTTCGAGCACGTCTTCGAGTGTTAAGGGTTCGAAATACAAGCGATTCGAAGTATCAAAATCGGTCGATACCGTTTCGGGATTACAGTTGATCATAATGGTTTCATAACCATCTTCGCGCAAAGCTAAAGCGGCATGGACACAGCAATAGTCAAATTCAATACCTTGCCCAATCCGATTTGGACCACCGCCAAGGATAATAATTTTTTCCTTATCGGTCACTCTGGCTTCACATTCTTCTTCATAGGTAGAATACAAATAAGCGGTATCGGAGGAAAATTCAGCCGCGCACGAGTCAATGCGTTTATAGACCGGGCGGATATTATTCTTATGCCGGACGTTACGTACCTCCGATTCGGTCGTAGCAAGCAATTTGGCTAAGCGCGTATCAGAGAAACCTTTACGCTTTAATTTATACAATTCGTTGGCGCTCAAAGTAGCCAGCGTCCTAGTTGCCAAAGATTTTTCAGTCAGCACCAAATCTTCAACTTGCGCTAAAAACCACGGATCGATTTTGCTGGCCTCATAAACTTCTTGCAGACTCATACCGGCTCTAATCGCGTCAGCTAGATACCACAGCCGTTGAGGACCGGGATGACGCATTTCGCGTTGCATTCGATCATAGGCATCTTCCGCAGTCAGATCGACGATCTCATCCAAGCCTGAAACGCCAATTTCAAGACCACGCAGGGCTTTTTGCAAAGACTCCTGGAACGTCCGGCCTATCGCCATCACTTCACCGACCGATTTCATTTGGGTTGTTAAACGATCATCGGCTTGCGGAAACTTTTCAAACGTAAAGCGCGGCACCTTGGTCACTACATAATCGATGCTCGGCTCGAACGAGGCTGGGGTTGCACCGCCGGTAATTTCGTTCTGCAATTCATCGAGCGTGTAACCAACCGCCAGTTTCGCGGCGACTTTTGCAATCGGGAAACCTGTTGCCTTGGAAGCTAAAGCCGACGAACGCGACACCCGCGGGTTCATTTCGATCACGACAAGTCGCCCATCGACCGGGTTAATTGCAACTTGTACATTCGAACCGCCGGTATCAACACCGATTTCACGCAAAACTGCAATCGAGAGATTACGTAGAATTTGATATTCTTTATCGGTCAGAGTCTGTGCAGGAGCTACCGTGATTGAGTCGCCGGTATGTACCCCCATCGCATCAAAGTTTTCAATCGAACACACGATAATGCAATTGTCCTTGGAATCTCGCACCACTTCCATTTCATATTCTTTCCAGCCCAATACCGACTCTTCAATCAGCAATTCATTGGTAGGCGAGAGATATAAACCGCGTTCGCAAATTTCGATAAACTCTTGTTTATTATAAGCAATCCCGCCACCGCTGCCACCCATAGTGAATGACGGACGAATGACGGTCGGATAACCGACGTCTTTCTGAGCTATCAACGCTTCTTCAAGAGTGTGCACAGCGGTTGAACGGGGCACTTCATAACCGATTCGGCGCATTGCATCATTGAACAAGCCACGATCTTCAGCCATATTGATGGCTTCCTTGGTCGCGCCAATCATCGTGACGCCATACTGTTCAAGCACGCCATGTTTGTCGAGGGCCAAGGCGCAATTGAGCGCCGTCTGTCCACCCATGGTCGGCAGAATCACATCGGGACGCTCTTTCTCAATGATTTTAGCAACAGTCTGCCAGTCGATCGGCTCAATATAAATGGCATCCGCCATGTCCGGATCGGTCATAATGGTTGCCGGGTTGGAATTCACCAGAATCACCCGAAAACCTTCTTCACGCAGCGCCTTACAGGCCTGAGTGCCTGAATAGTCAAACTCACAGGCTTGACCGATAACAATCGGGCCTGCACCCAATAATAAAATTGATTTTATGTCGGTTCTTTTTGGCATACGAATTATGTTGGTAAGGCGGGCATTCAAATCAAGCCCACCATGATTCTAATTAGACTTAACGGCTTTCGATCATCGCGATGAAAGTATCAAATAAGGATTCCACATCGTGTGGACCAGGACTTGCTTCTGGATGCCCCTGAAAACTAAAGGCCGGACAATCAGTGCGCTCGATACCCTGCAAACTGCCATCAAACAATGAATGATAGGTCGCAATGAGATTCGCTGGAAGGCTTTGCTCATCCACCGCGAAGCCATGATTCTGACTGCTGATCATCACCCGACCGCTCAACTTTTCCTGGACCGGATGATTTCCGCCATGATGGCCGAACTTCATTTTGAGCGTCTTGGCACCGCTCGCAAGTGCCAATAATTGATGACCCAGACAAATGCCAAACACTGGAATTTTTTGTTCCAAAATAGTTGCAATCGCTTCAATCGCATAAGTACAGGGCTCAGGGTCACCCGGGCCGTTTGATAAAAACACACCATCGGGATTCAGCGCCAAGACCTCAGTCGCAGACGTCATTGCCGGAACGACCGTCACCCGACAGCCTCGCTTAGCCAATAGTCGCAGAATATTACGCTTAATGCCAAAATCATAGGCAACCACATGATAGCGAGGATTTTCAAGCTTTACATAACCTACCCCCAATTCCCAAGCACCTTCAGTCCACTGATACGCTTCCTTGACGCTTACTTCCTTAGCGAGATCCATGCCTTTCAAGCCAGGAAATTGCATAATCGCCGCCATAGCCGCGTCAACATTAGGCGCATCGCCCGCAATGACACAACCACGCTGAGCGCCTTTATCGCGAAGCAGTCGAGTGAGTTTACGCGTGTCAATATCGGCTATCGCAACAACATTATGCGTTTTCAGATAATCCGGCAACGATTGCTCACTACGCCAGTTGCTTGCCAGCAATGGCAAGTCACGAATCACTAGCGCACTTGCGAAAACACCGACCGATTCGTTGTCTTCCGCATTAGTTCCCACGTTTCCTATGTGCGGGTAAGTCAACGTAATAATTTGGCGCGCATAAGAAGGGTCGCTCAAAATTTCCTGATACCCAGTCATCGAAGTATTAAATACTACTTCACCGACCGCGCAACCCAGCGCACCAATTGACACTCCATGAAAAACCGTTCCATCTTCCAATACCAGTAATGCAGACTTACTCAAACACGTCACCTCAAATAGACAAAACGGGATAAGCCAAAAAGACTCACCCCGTTACAAAAAATTAGTTTAATTTTACGAAATTATACCTTATGGGTCATTAACAATTTTAATCTTTAAAAACATCAGCCGCATTATCGAAAACGTTTTCAAGATTCAATTCGCTAATCGGACATGGTTAAATCGATAGTTGTTGCAGAGAATCAATATTTTCGAGCGACAAATGTTTCATCGAAAAACTCACATCAGGCTCCTGCAACAAAGGAATCCTATTCACGAGGCTCTCATTATTCAGCATATTCAAATCATCAAAAAGCATGACGAAACCGTCGCCATGATAACGAAACAGCAAAGCTTGAGAGAACTCGCTTTTGAGTGCCTTAGCGAGCTGAATTAGAAATTCGCTGCCCTGCTCCCACCCATAAGTTTTGTTGTAGTGTGAAAAGTTATTCAAAGAAATAAATGTCATTGTCCGGTAACGATGTTCAGCGCCCGACAAAATAACTTGCAGATAGTTTTCATTATAAAGACCAGTGAGTACGTCTTCAAAAAAATACGCAAAACGCTTTTGTTCAGAGATAGAGCTTGGAGCTTGAGACGTCGCTGGAATTTCAATATCTTTGAGCGCAATAATTGCGGCAGCAACAACCAGCGGATGAAATTGACTTCCGGATAGGGCCTCAATTTCAATCAAAGAGTCGTGCACCGACTTGCGGGATTTGTAAATACGATTAGTGGTCATTGCATCAAAAGCATCCGCCAGCGCCAAAATGTAAGATAAAAATGGTACCTGACTTTGTGATTCGGCCAGAGGATAACCTTTGTTATCGTAACGAACATGATGATAAAGAATAATCTCGGCCAAATCCTTATACATGTCTATTTTAGAAAGCATGCTATATCCAGCATGGGCATGTTGTTTGATCAACTCGTATTCAAGATTCGTCAAGCGTCCGGGCTTCAATAACACTGCGTCAGGAGTCGCAATTTTACCGATATCATGCAGAATTGCTGCTTGTTCAAGCGTTTTAATTTCATTTTGCTCCAAGCCCAAGGTCACGGCTATTTTTTTGCAATATTCGGCAACTCTTAAGGTATGCCCTGCCGTATAAGTATCCCGTTGCTCAATAATATTAACGAAAGCAATGATCGTTTCTTCGTAATTCGACAATCTCTCCAGTTCCATTTTTTCAAGGACGGCTTTTTGCTTATGAGAATTAAGAATCATACTAATATCGGTAGCCAGTTTTTCAAGTACATTAACTTCTTCCTGCTCGAACCCCATTTCTCGATCAGAAAAGACGTTAAACACCCCGACGACACGCTCATCATCTTTCGAAATCAATGGCAGTGAAATCATCCAGCGCAGACAATAATCATTAATCCTTCGCTTTTGTGCCGATCTAGCATCAAGCTGAAACGGTCTGATTACCCTAAAATGACCCGCCAACGCTTCCAGCGCCACAGTAATTTGTGGATCAGAGGACTGATCCTCCTCCAGTTTGTATACATTCTGCCCGATAATATTAAAATTATCATATGACTTATGCATGACTTCCAACAGATCATTCTGTACCATCCCGACCCAGCAAAACCGATAATGCGGATACTTAGTCAATTCTTCGACACTACTTTTCAACACATTCTGCATCGACATTGAGGCAAGCAGCAATTCATTGACGTTAGCTACGGTTTTAAGCAAATCCTTGATGTATTTTTCATGCTGATACATAACCTCAATGCTGTGCGTTCGCTCCTGAACCGTTTTTTCCAGCAAATGATTAATCTGCTCAATTTTTTGTTGATGTTGAAAGACCATCGAAATAAAACGAAACAAAATCGCCAACAACGCGCCGCTACCGATCAAAATAAAAATTATATTGTTTCGAGTCTGCGCTTTAATAGCCTGAATTTCAGCCTGAAGTAAATCAGTCGGAATCGAAACCCGAATTCCGCCTCGAAGATCATTCACTTTATAACCCTGATAGACATGACAACCTAAACACTCCGGCGCAGTCTTCAGTGCCCCCATAAAATCAAATCTCAATTGATCGGGTGTCAAGCGCGAGTAATATTTTTCGCCAGGGTGTTGCTCGAAATAAGTTAATGCCTCATTTTCAAATTCATCAGGGGCATTGTTGGGGTTGATTGGCTTTAAACTGGTGATCTTGTAGTAGTACCGACCTTGTTTATTAGACAGTTCGGAAATTTGCTGAGTCATCCATGCCGGATCTATCTTGATCAGGGTATTTCCATCCGCATCTTTCAAGGTTCCGTCGGTCAAGTATGGATTAGACAGCATCCCTGGGGTAGGTTTGACATATACCCCGCCGTAAAGAGCATTCCAACTGCGGGTCACCACCAAATTATCAAAATGGGCGACAGCTTCCTGCAATATTTTCTGTTCCGAAAGCTCAATTTGTTTTTTACTACTGCTCAACACGCTATAAAGCATGGCGGATTCAACTCCGAAGTGCAATCCTAGTTGTCATGCGGCCTTCGGCAAAGATTCTGCAAAAAAGACTGAATGAGGTGTTTTATAGTTAAGGCTTTTCCGTGGTCGATGGTTAAGTTTTTTCATCACCTCCTCGACATCCTTA
>CANNKG010000077.1 GCA_947505105.1 Methylococcaceae bacterium
TCTTTCAGTTTTTCTAAAATCAGTTTGGAGAAGGTGAGCGCTATCATTCAAGCATTCCTTTGGCGGTATTTTCTTATGGCGTCAAGCATACCGACAAAAGAGGGAATTTTCGTATTTTCGGAAATTTAATTTATGAAAGTCTATAGTTGAATATTTTGACTGAGCTATCTATGCCGCTTTTGCACTGTACTTTGCACCTTCATTCTTTCCTGCGGGAGATCAAACCGCTCAATTATTAAATAACGCAGCCGTTTTTGCGGTTGGCTTTATCTTCCGGCCTTTAGGAGGGTGGTTGCTGGGAAGTTTAGCTGACCGAAAAGGACGTAAGTATGCCTTGGTGTTATCGGTAAGTCTGATGTGCTTTGGTTCGTTAATTATTGCCTGCGCTCCTGGATATGCAGTAATTGGTGATTGGGCTCCTGCTTTGCTGTTATTTGCTCGGATACTTCAAGGTTTTAGTATTGGCGGCGAGTATGGCAGTTCTGCCACTTATCTCAGTGAAATGGCAACCAGGAATCGTCGCGGGTATTACTCCAGTTTTCAATACGTCACGATTGTACTGGGGCAGATATTAGCGCTAGGTTTTGCTGATGCTGTTGCAACACTGTCTTTTGAGCAGTGATGAATTGCATAACTGGGGTTGGCGCATACCATTTGTCGTTGGTGGACTACTGGCAGTAGTTGCTGTTGGCTTGCGCGGAAAAATGGCGGAAACCACTGCGTTTGTTGAAAATCATACCTTTAGTAGTACGCATGCCAATCTACGTGAGTTGATGAAATATCCTAGGCAGATTGTTACTGTCGTTGCTCTTACGGCAGGTGGTACGGTGTCCTATTACACTTTTACCGTCTACATGCAAAAGTTTCTGGTCAACACCACGGGGTTCAGCAAAGATGATGCTACCGTGATTTGTACCATTGCCTTATTTGTGTTTATGTTGCTACAGCCTTTGTTCGGTTGGCTTTCTGATTTTGTAGGTCGACGCTTGATGCTAATTGCTTTTGGCGTCTCAGCGACTCTTTTTACCGTTCCGATTATGGGTTTACTTTCACAACCGCAAAGTATGCTATCAGCTTTAGTTTGGTATCTCTGTGCCTTACTGATTGTTTCAGGTTATTCATCTGTTAACGCCATCGTCAAAGCCGAATTATTTCCGGTACACATTCGTGCATTAGGGGTAGGATTTCCCTATGCTGTAACAGTGGCTTTGTTCGGGGGCACAGCGGAATATTTAGCATTATGGATGAAAACTATGGGGCATCCTGAATGGTTTGCTTATTACGTTAGTGGTTCTGCTGCCTTGTCCTTAATGGTATCCGTATTCATGAAGGAGACTATTCTGAACTCAGAACTGAATCAAACGACACTCCACCAAGACCAATAACACACTTCGTTGACTTCAATTAAGCACCGTAGCCTGAATGAAATCCAGGAGTGTCGGCAATGTCAACCCCTACATTTTTGACTCGATAATGGCCGATGCGGTGACGACAGAACCGCATCAATCGCGAACGATGCGGTTCGCGCCTCACCGCATCGGCCCTAACTCCGGTATAAAACATTCTATGTTACGACAACTTTATGTTTCGCTGTTCTTTTCTTTAAAAACCTACACTTGTAAGCCAAGTAGGATGCATTCCATGTACCAAAGAACTATTTCATGGCTCGCCTACGTCGACAATTTGCTCTTCCGAGGAAATTCCCGCCCAATCGTTACCATAAACGCCATTTTGCACGTAACGATAAAACGTTGAATACGTCCAATCTAACGCCAGCTTTACCAAACCATGTTTAACAGGATTATAGTGAATATAATCTAAATGTTTTTCAAAATCCTTTTCAGCGCGTAGTTGATGCTCCAAAAAGCGACGTTGCCCAAGGGTAGATTCCTTTCTTTTCAATTTTGATGGTTTCATCCAATCGTCGCATTTCAATTCGGGATTACATTGTTTGGTGACGTATCGTTTGATGATAGCCCAACAGATACCGAAATCAACATTATCAGATGGTAAAGTCCAAATGCAGTGGAGGTGGTCAGCAGCGAACGGGGCTAATTCTACCTAGACCAGGGCTTTTCAGCTACTCATGAGTGAGTTGCATGATTAAAATAGCAGGGTCAAATTCGGGATTATCGTTAAAAAATTGCGTTGATGGTAAGGCAAGTGGTGGTTGAGTAATTTCTGGAATGATTAAGGCTTCAAGTGAATCTGCTTGATTTGTAGGATTATAGGTAGTGGTTGACTCTTTGTGGGTCATGACGAATTACTCCTAATCAAGGCAACAGTTATTTCTATTTGCGACTAATAGCTAGTATTGCCTGAACTTCTTTAGCCGTTAGGCCGCAAAAATTTCTTTGCGACATCGCTATAGTCATTTTAGCTAAGCTTATGTGGGTAAAGTTCTAAGTTCTGTGCGCTAACGCACAAATAGCTATGAAAATTTGGCTTACTATTAAGGTAGTTTTTCGAAATGTGGTTCCAAATTTTGTTTTGTATTCTACCGAACAGAAGACACCAAGTTTTTGAGCTACTCTTTTAGCTAAAGCAGACAATTTACAAGGTCCGCCCGAACAGTCGTCTGGCACGCTAAACTCAGGCAAATATCCGGCAATATGGTCAAAGGAGTTTAATTCGATATGCATGCAGATTATTTAATTTTAGGCAGCGGTTTGGCCGGACTGTCTTTCGGCGCATTGATGGCTAAGGCCGGCAAAAAAGTGACTGTGCTTGAGGCTCACGAATATCCGGGCGGGTACGGGCATACCTTTAGTGAAGGCGGCCGTTATAAATTTAATGCTCAGTTACATTATGTCTGGAACTGCGCTAAAGGGCGTAACGTTTACAATTTTTTGCAAAAGTTAAATTTGCACGAAGAGGTCATGTTCGAGCAATACGATCCCACTGGTTTCGATCATATGCGCATGCCGGAATATGCTCTGGATATTCCGGGTGATTTGAATGTACTTCTTGAACGTTTAGAGGCAATGTTTCCGGGTTATGCGCATAATTTCAAAAGATTTCTCCGCACCGTAGAGCAGACTGCGGATGAATTGGATAAATTACCTACGCCGTTCAACACTTGGTCGTTTCTGGCAAACCTTGGCAATAATTTTCATGTTTTGAAATATCGAAACACCACCCTACAGGAAGTCTTCGATTATTACCGGCTGCCGCTCGAAGCGCAAACCCTGTTGGCGCTTCAGTGGCCGGACTTTATGCTGCCCCCGCGCGAGCTATCCTTTTTTGCCTGGACAGTGTTGTTTATCGGCTATTGTCGAGGGGCTTTCTATCCGACCAAACATTTTGAACATGTGGTTAATTCGCTGGTAAACACCATCCAAGCCCATGGCGGGGAAATTATTTACAACCGAAAAGTCACCGGCTTTATTCGTAATGCAAAGGCGATTGAAGGGGTTCATGCGGAAGATTTAAAACAGAGCGGGCAGTTTGATGATTATTTCGGGAAAACTATTATTTGTAATATTGACCCCAAACGCGCCGCAGAGATGATCGGTTTCGTGCATTTTTCGAGCCAGGTACAGAAGAAGTTGTTGTATGACTATTCGCCTTCGAATTTTATGGCCTATTGTGTAGTGAAAGATCTCGATTTACGGGATTTTGGCTTTGGTCGCTGGAATCTTTTTCATACGGAACAACGCGATTTAAATAAAGCTTTTGACGCGATGTATCTTCACGGCGATTATTCAAAGCCAAGTTTTGTAATTACCACGCCTAGCCTGTTAACCGATGATCGTAGCGATTGTCCGGAAGGTTGTCAGATCGTCGAGTTATTAACGGTCGCCAATTATCAACGTTTTCATGATCTCAAAATCAGTGATGCTAAGGATTATCGCGCTAAAAAAACCGAAATTTTTAATGCCTTGGCCGATACTATCGAAAAGCACTACATTCCCCAATTTCGTGAGCATCTGGTGTTTCAGATGCTGGGCAGTCCTACGACCAATGAACACTTTTGCGGTAGTCCGGGCGGAAATTCCTATGGTTCAAATCTTACCCCAAAAAATCTCGGCCTGAATCGCTTAGATCATCGAACCTCTTTGGATAACTTTTATTTCTGCAATGCCTCTTCCGGCTATCCGGGTTTTACCGGTTCAATCAGTACCGGCTGCAGATTATATGAACATTTAACCGGCGATTTATTTCTTAAAGCCTCTGAGCAAAATTAAAATTATGAAAATTGCCATTATCGGAGGCGGCGCCGCAGGGATGGCGACCACGTATTTGCTCAATAAACAGCATGAGATCAGTGTCTTTGAGAAGCAGCCTATTTTAGGCGGCAATATCCGCACCTTGAATCGCAATGTGATGGATACTGGGCTTGATCCGGCACTGGTTCTGGATTGCGGAGTTATCGAATTCCAACGCGATAATTTTCCGTACTTTCATAAATTAATGCGTGCCTTAAACGTTAGCGTAGAGGAGGGGCGTACCTCGAGTGAATTATTTTTGGCGGATGGCCAGAGTTTTAAATCCGGCACCGGAATTGTGCATGATTGCAACAGTATCGGTGAGCGGTTACACGAAATCCGGAAAATATTGCCGATTGTCGGTGGCTATTTAAAATTCTTGCTGAGGTCTTGGTTGGTAACCCAGGAGCAACTTTACGATCAGCCGATGTCACACTTTTTAAATCAAGGCCTTCATGCTCTCTGGTTAAAAATGTTGCTGATGTATGCCTACTCCATGCCATATCAAAGTATTAATAATTTTCCGGCTGAAATTGGCCTGCCGATGCTTAGGCAATCGGATATGTTTACCAAGTGGGATCGAATTACCGGCGGCGTTTACAGCTATATTGAGAAAATACTCGAACAATTTCAGGGACAAATATACTGCGGGGTCAATATTCAGAGTATTACCCGTGACGCGACAGGCGTAAAGATCAGTCTGGACAGTGGCGAAACATTTTATTTCGACAAGATAGTTTTTGCGGTGACCCCCGAACAGGTGTTGACGTTATTGAGCGATGCGCGTGAGGATGAACAGCGCCGGTTTGGGGCCTGGAAACTTAACGAAATTGAGACGGTGATCCATACCGATGTGTCATTTTATAAACATTTTGGGGTGACTTATTATTCCGAGTTTGATGTTTTTCAGAACAATAGGCTGGGTAGCTGTGGCTACAATGCTTACCTGAATCGGTTCTACCGAATCGATCCAGAGCAATATCATCATTATAGTTTGGCTTACAATCTCGGTAAGCTTATCAATCCCACCAAAATACTCCATGCGCAAAAGCACCAAACGCCGTTTTATTCGGTTGAAGCGGTGCGCTATCGTCATGAAATCATTGCAAATAACGGTGAAAATAACACCTATCATGCAGGCGCTTACTTGGGTAATGGTTTACATGAAGGCGCAATTGCCTCGGCTTATGCGGTGGCCGAGTTGTTATGTACGCCAACGCACTGACGCTGCACACATTCCCACGTAAACTTACCTAAACAAGATTTAATTCGGCACGCCATGAATTGAATCGATTCAACGGAAAAGAGATCGATGTAGGTTCGCTATCCGTTATGTACTCTAAATTCTGCGCGGCCTTATCATAAATTTCAATTGGATGGCGACCTAAACTTTAAGCTCACGCGCTTTGTTTAGCGTGTGCTAACTAAAAAGCTCCAGCCAAAGGTAAAGGAAAATCCATGAATAAAGACTCTCAAGCGAGTAAACCGATGTTCCATTTTTTACCCACCGATATCGAAGGATTTGATACGCTGACCGAGCTTGCTTTGGATATGAGCTGGTCGTGGAATCATGCTACCGATGATGTCTGGCGGCAGCTGGATCCGGTTTTGTGGGAATTGACGCATCATCCTTGGGATGTGCTGCAAACGGTTTCTCGGGAGAAGTTGCAAGTCCTCTTAGCCGATGTGACTTTTCGTAAACAGATCGATACGCTTTTGGATTCCAAAAATCAAACCAAGGAATCGTCCAGATGGTTTCAAAAAAAGTATCCGAAGAGCGCATTAACCTGCGTTGCTTATTTCAGTATGGAATTTATGTTAAGCGAAGCCTTGCCCATCTACTCCGGGGGCTTGGGCAATGTTGCGGGAGATCAGCTTAAGGCCGCCAGCGATTTAGGTGTGCCGGTAGTGGGGGTTGGACTGCTATATCAAAAGGGGTATTTTCGGCAGATTATCGACAAGGATGGTAAGCAACAGGCGCTTTATCCCTACAACGATCCGGGGCAACTCCCAATAACCCCATTGCGGCAACCGAACGGTGAATGGTTACGCTTAGAAGTTATTCTACCCGGCTATTCGGTTTGGTTGCGAGCATGGCAGGTGCAGGTCGGGAAAGTTAAACTTTTGTTATTGGACAGTAATGACCCTGCGAACTTACCTATCCATCGCGGTATTACCAGCGAACTCTATGGCAGTGGACCTGAATTGCGTCTGAAACAGGAAATGATTTTGGGGATTGGCGGATGGCGCTTGCTGCGGGCGCTCGGTTTAAATCCTGAGGTCTGTCATTTGAACGAAGGACACGCGGCGCTTGCGGTATTGGAACGAGCGCATAGCTTTATGGTAGAAACTGCTCAGCCGTTTGAAGTCGCCCTGGCGGTTACGCGCGCTGGGAATATTTTCACCACGCATACTGCGGTAGCTGCAGGTTTTGATCATTTTGAGCCGGCGCTTATTGAGCAATATCTCCTGGTGTACGCTCAGAAACTTGGATTGACGTTCCACGACCTGATGGCGTTGGGGCGTCAAAATCCTGATGATTCGTCGGAGCGATTTACGATGGCTAATCTGGCAATTCGCGGGAGCGGCGCGGTCAATGGGGTGAGTCGCCTGCACGGACAGGTGAGTAAACGGCTATTTGGTCCGCTCTTTTCAGGGTGGCCGAACGAGGAAATGCCCATCGGTCACATTACCAATGGTGTGCATATGCCGACTTGGGATTCGGCGGAAGCCGACACGCTCTGGACGAATGCTTGTGGCAAAGATCGATGGTTGGGTGAATTGGAAAGCCTCGAAACTGACATTCGCAAGGTTTCTGACGAAGCACTTTGGAGTTTTCGTATTGCCGCCAGCAACTCTTTTGTTAAATTTGTCCGTGACTGGTTTTCGCGGCAAATGGCAGCCAATGGCGCATCGCCCGATGCAGTCACCCGTTCAAAGCATATCTTCGATCCCAATGCCTTAACCTTGGGTTTTGCGCGTCGATTTACCACCTACAAACGTCCCAATATGCTCTTACAAGATCCTGAACGATTGCTACGTTTGCTAACAAATCCGCAGCGTCCGGTCCAGCTTATTATTGCCGGAAAGGCGCATCCTGAAGACTCTGCAGGGCAGGCCATGATTGAGCAGTGGGTGCAATTTATTCAGCGTCACGATGTTTATGGACATGTAATTTTTCTCAGTGACTATAACATGCTCTTGAGTCAGTATCTGGCCCAAGGAGTTGATGTTTGGATCAATACGCCGCGTTATCCCTGGGAAGCTTGTGGCACGAGTGGTATGAAGGTGCTTGTTAATGGTGGACTGAATCTTTCCGAATTAGATGGCTGGTGGGCTGAGGCCTATACTCCCGAAGTCGGCTGGGCCTTGGGAGATGCTCAGAAACATGGCGATGACCCTGGCTGGGATGATATCGAAGCTGAAACGCTTTACGAACGATTAGAGCGAGAAGTGATACCGGAGTTTTATGATCGTGATAAGCATGGCATTCCTAGAACCTGGGTAACACGGATGCGGGAGAGTATGGCGAAATTGACGCCTACTTATTCTTCAAACCGCGCAGTGCGTGAATACACCGAGCAACATTATCTTCCTGCTGCTGATGCTTACTGGTTCCGCAGTGCAGAGAAGGGTGCCGTCGGGAACGAAATCATCGCTTGGCAGCGCACTCTTGAACAACAATGGCACACTCTCAAATTTGGAGAAATCCAGATTGAGACTCAGGATGATAGTTATATCATTGATGTGGAAGTATTTTTTGGTAATGTCGATCCTGATGCGGTACGCGTTGAGCTCTATGCTGAAGGGCTTGATGGTGGGGCACCGTGGCTGATGTATCTGGACGAAGTTGATCCTAAAGCATTACAAGTGGAACTTTATGCCAAAGGGAGCGAAAGTACCGCTCGGGTGCGGATGAGAATGCGGCAACTTCACGCCATAGAGGGAATGCCGAATGCTTATGTCTATCGTGGTGCGGCTTCAGCAGTTCGTCCATCCTCAGACTATACCGCTCGTGTGATAGCGCAATTCCCAGGTGTTGCGGTTCCACTAGAAGCGTCGTTTATAACATGGCAAAAATAATCTTTGGGTCTCTGGCGTTACTGACCGGCAAGAAAGGTATCTCGCTTGGCTTATCGTGCATATCTTGATAAGTCTTGAGATGAATCAACAGAAGATAATTATGCAAAAAATATATACTTTTTTACTAAAAACTTCAGTTTTAGTCTTGTTAGCTTGTCTATTTGGGACGGTAGCCATTTCGGCAACCTTCACTGAATTAAGGTCGCCTGATTTTTCGCGCCGCTTACTTTACAATTTTCCAGTTAATTTTAATAACAGTGCAGTTATTTTTTTTCATGGCTCACAAAGCAATGCTGAGGTATTGCTAAGGGACGCACCAACAGCCGATATAATCCAAAAAATGCTTGATGCGGGTTTTCTAGTTATTTTACCGGAATCCAGACAGGATTTTTTCTTAGGTCATTACAAGGCCAGCTGGGAATCAACGACTGTCAGTAATCCAGATACAATGTTCATTGACTGGATAATGGACACCAGCAGAGAAATATTACCGCAACTAAAAGAGATTTACCTGATGGGAGGCGGTAATGGGGTATTAATGTCATCGCGCATGGCTAAAAATCACCAGGATATAGCCGGAATAGTCTCTATGAATGGGCTTGATGCTGATCAAGTGGTGGTCGATTTAACTGGCAATATTTCGATTAATGAAAACTTTAGCATTACTTCGACTCATGCACCGATTCTAATGATCTCAACTAAACAAGACGAAATGGCGTTGTTTAAGGATCAACAAATATATTTCGATAAAGTTAAGCAGGCGGGAGTGTCTGCGATGATGATCGTTGACGAAACAGGCGGTCATAATTGGGGTGAATGGACGATGCAATATCATGATGATATCGTGGGCTGGTTGAAAAAATAGTCCGGTAGTTTGTGTAGCTTAGTTTGGTCAGCTAGATCGAAAACATTAATTTGAGTTTAGGACTGTTCCATCGGTCAACAAAAAGGACGCATAACGTAACGCATTGGCTTGATCGATCTGTTTTTCTGCGCTCTCATAAAACCCAAAGACAACAATAGTCATAATAATAGGGCTCAAGGTAAGCCAAAGATTTTGGTTAAATCGGGATAGGTTGTTTACTAGGAGCCTGTCCTAGGTTTTCAAAATTAGAAAATGTCGATTGAATCACGAATTATTGCATTTGTGCTAGTTGACAAGTGCTCTTAAGTTTCATATTCTCTAAAATCTATAGGGTTTTTATAGAATCCTGTTTTGCTTTTGTATCCAACCTTAAGTCCTTCTTTACGATGTGCTTGGCTATCGAACAGCCACCAACATCTTTTCAAAAAGGAAATACCAATGAACATTGTTAGCCTTTGCCGCTCGTTGATTGCTAGATTTTTAACAATCATTCCCCTAATGTTTCTATTTTTGACCCTTGCACCAGCGTTAGGTTTGATTCAATCAGCGCAGGCAGTTTCGTTCATGGTTGATATAGGCAATACGGATAATGGCGACAATCTTAAGGGCGATGGGATCTGCAACGATGGCAGTGGCAAATGCAGTTTACGTGCGGCAATCGAGGAAGGTAATTCGTTAGCAGGTATCCATGTCATTACTTTATCACCCTCGCTATCGACAATTGAGGTGATCAATGGCGCGCTACCGACGATGATGGCGCCGTTTACGCTGACAGGGAACGGTAGCACGACGATTAACGGTAATGGCCATGGCTGTCTTTCGTTATCCGATTCTGGGACCGCAGCACTCGGCCATGATAATGGCGCGACAGGCTCTTCCCTCAGTTATCTCGTAATTGGACATTGTAGCGGTGATGCGATTAGCGCAAATGGGCATAATTATGTGTTTAGTCATAACCATATTGGTGTCGATGCGACGGGCTTGATTAAACTGGGAAATACGGGACATGGTATTTCGGTTTCCGCTTCGCATGTTTATCAGGATACCAGTTCCAATTTTTTGTTGAATTTGTACAACAGTTTTCCGGTACAACCCGTGGATGCTTCAACGGTTGAAACATTTTCAAATAATTTGGCGACGGTCTTAGCCTCACTTAGTCCCATTATCATTAAAGATAACGTAATTTCAGGTAATAGTTTGAATGGACTTGAAATTTTTAGTAAAAATTTGGCAGCCGTTATCGCTTCAAACAATATGATTGGTACCGATTTCACCGGAAACGTCGCGATACCCAATGGTGGTGCGGGGATTCATCTAGTTGGATCAACGTTTGGTAATATGATTGGCCCGAACAATGTCATCAGCGGTAACGGTGGTGATGGTATCAAAGTTGATGCCGGAACGGTATTTCTGCCGAATTTCATTATGGGCAATCGCATTGGTTTGGCTGCGACTAATTTGGGACAACACATCGGCAATGGCTTGAACGGAATCTCGACCGATACTAAACCCGATGACAATCCTCTGAATTTCAATCCTAGTATGACGGCCTTGGTGATCGGCCCCGGTAATTTGATCAGCGACAATAAGGGCGCTAATAATAACGCCTTTCCCGATAGTTTGAGCAGCGATAGCGCAGGGATTTTAATTACCGGAACTAGCAAAAGCGTTAAGGTAACGGGAAATACTATCGGTCTTGCCGAATTTCCTCCGGGCACTCCAATTCTTTCAAAAGATTATGGCAATGCCGGAGATGGAATCATTATGACTTCATCCGGCAACAGCATCAGCGGCAATACGATTGCAGCTAATGTGCGACATGGGGTTGTTATTAAAGGATCGTCAACCACCGGAAATACGCTGCTCGGCAATAGCATTGGCGTTTTGGCCTCAATGCCGAGTAATCTGTCCTTGGGTAATGGCGTTGACGGGATTCATATTAATGCGGCCAATAGCACGACAATCGGAGGTCCTGAGGCGACTGATTACAACGTGATTGCCGCTAATGGTCGCAATGGCGTCAAAATTCGCAACGGTGGTTCGACTAACGGCTGGAGTAACATGCTCCAGCGTAACCAAATTTACAGCAATTCGACGATGGTTGCCGGGATCGGAATTGACCTTGATCGTTCTGAAAATATGGCTGATCCTCAGCATTCGGAATTTCCAGCTAACTATGCCAACTTAGATCAAAATGAGCCCCGAATTTGTACCGGACCTGCCGATACTGATGCGTGTAGTGGCTCGACTGCACCAGCCTCGCTAGGGGGTACAACGACACTCGACTGGATGATCGAAACACATGGACCCGCTGATTTTCGGATGGAGTTTTTTCGGATAAATGTAGCTGATGATAATCTTGCGACGAGCATGACCTTTCTCGGCGAACAACTCATTACGACTGGCCTAACCGGGCTACCGAGTGATAGCGCTTCATGCTCTGCAGGGCGTTGCCGGGTCATCTTGCCCGTTTCAGCTGGTGGCGGCTATATTGTCATGACGGCAACCGATATCACACCATTGACCGATCAACCCGGTGGCGGTAGTGATTGGAAATCCAATCTAATGTGTTTCGGCGCGAATGTCGGTTTGCCGGTGCTCCCTAAATGTAATGTCAACAATACTTCCGAGTATTCCAATGCCGTTGCTGTGCCGCTGTCGCCGCCAACTGCACAGACAAACCCTGCAGCCAATATTTCTAAAACCGGCGCTGATTTATTGGGTAGTGTCAGTGCTAATGGCTCCTCAACCATTGTCACTTTTGAATATGGTTCGAGCAATGCATACGGTGGCGCAGGTAGTCCGTTGACTGCAGTACAAAGTCCTTTAGCGGTGAACTCAACCAACGCGCCAGTATCAGTTACCCTGTCAAATCTCGCCTGTGATATGACCTATCATTTCCGCGTTAATGCGAATAACGGCGTTGGCGGAGTGATTCATGGTAATGATCAATCATTTACTACCGCCGCTTGTGCTGCGTTAGCGCCGACGGTTACCACGAATGCGGCAAGCAGCATTACAACGACCGGTGCCTTATTGAATGGGGTCGTCAGTGCCAATGGTGCCATTACAGCGGTCACTTTTGAATATGGACTGACTAACGCTTATGGCGGAGTCGGTAGTCCAATGACCGCAACCGAAAGTCCATTATCGAGCGGCTCGAATAGCGCTCCGGTGACCTTCGCAGTTTCCGGGCTAGTGTGCAATACGACCTATCATTTTCGCGTTAATGCGAATAATGGCATCGGGGGGGCAATTACCGGTAATGACATGAGTTTCTTAACCGCGCCCTGTTCGGTCAGCATGCCAACCGTGACCAGTAGCGCTGCAAGTTTGGTGACCAGCACCAGTGCCACATTAAACGGCATCGTCAACGCCAATGGCGGATCGACAGTGGTAACGTTTGAATATGGTTTGACGACAGCTTATGGCGGCCTCGGCAGCCCAGGTACTGCCTTGCAAAGCCCCTTAACTAGTGGCTCGCTTAACGCACCGGTATCGCTCAATTTGACCGGTTTGGCCTGCAATACCACCTATCATTATCGAGTTAATGCCAATAATGGCGTAGGCGGGACAATTAATGGCAGTGACCAGTCGTTTAAAACTACTGCGTGCGCTCCGACGATAGCGAGCAATGCGGCAACCCTGATCGAAAATACCTCGGCAGTGTTGAATGGCATGGTCAACGCCAATGGTTCATCGACAATGGTCACCTTTGAATACGGTCCTACGGCAGCTTACGGCGGCGTCGGCAGCCCATTAACCGCAACACAGAGCCCACTGCTGAACAGCATCAGTAGCCCGGTATCGGTCCCGGTTTCCGGATTGGTGTGCAATACCTTGTATCATTTCCGGGTGGCGGCCGATAATGGTGTCGGGGGTGTCATTTACGGCAGCGATCAAACCTTTACCACCGCCGTATGTGCCGCCGTGGCCCCAATGGTGACAACCAATGGCGCCAATAACATTACCGCCAGTAGTGCCACGGTAAATGGCCTAGTGACGGCTAATGGGGCAAGTACCGCGGTCAGTTTTGATTATGGTTTGACGAGCGCTTATGGCGCGGTTGGCAGTCCGATCAACGCTAGCCAAAGTCCTCTGTCAAGTGGTGCCAATAATGCAGCGGTTTCGGCGATTTTGTCGAATTTAGCTTGCGCTACCACCTATCACTTCCGAGTTGCCGGTAATAATGGCGTTGGCGGCATCATTAATGGCAATGACATGAGTTTTACCACCTCAGCCTGTCCTGCGCAGGCGCCCAATGTGGTCACCAATGCCGCTACCGCGATCACGACCAATTCGGCTGTGCTCAACGGTCTTGCCAGCGCTAATGGCGCATCGACAACCGTGGCCTTTGAATATGGATTGACCGCTGCTTATGGCGGCGCAGGCAGTCCAATGCTTGCGGGTCAAAATCCAATAGCCGCCAATGTCAGCAATGCTTCAATATCGATATCATTGGCAAACTTAAGTTGTGGTAGCACTTACCATTATCGAGCTCAGGCAAGTAATGGCATCGGCGGGGTTGTTAATGGTTTGGATCAGACCTTTAAGACCGCCAGCTGTGCGACGACAACGACCATTAACAATCACAGCCCCGATCCATCGTCGACCCTGCAGCCGATTGCGGTCACCGCAGTCATAGCACCTAATTCACCCTCGGCTAATACGCCAAGCGGCACGATTACGGTAAGCGATGGCGCGGGAGCGAATTGTGTGATCACCTTACCGGCAACAAGCTGTAATCTGTCGGTGATCAGTGCCGGCGCGAAAACATTGACCGCATCTTATAGTGGTGATAGTAATTTTGTCGCTAGCAATGCCGCCGGTGTGAGTCATACAGTTACACCAGTCACTAGTTTTACCGGCGCGACGGCGACCGGGACCGGAAATGCAACGGCGACTTTGAGCGGAGTGGGCTGTACTTTTACAAATGCGCAATTTATTCAGATTCCGGGGAATGCGCCTGCCAACATAAAGTTTGCCGATGGCTTATTTGATTTCAAAGTCGGTGGTTGCGGCGTCGGCGCGAGTGCGACCGTGCAGATCACCTATCCCAATGCGATCGATCCCGGCGTTCAATATTGGAA
The DNA here is from genome assembly GCA_947505105.1 of Methylococcaceae bacterium. Lineage (GTDB taxonomy): Bacteria > Pseudomonadota > Gammaproteobacteria > Methylococcales > Methylomonadaceae > SXIZ01. The sequence goes on from CANNKG010000077.1 coordinate 14,247, forward strand.
ATATGGTGCAACGCCCGGCCCTGTGGCAGCACATTGGTATACCTTAGCCAATGGTGCACCTAATAATTTAGTCATCAACGGCAAGAATGTAACCTTCACGCTGACCGATGGCGCTTTGGGTGATGATGATTTAATCGCTAACGGTATCATTGATGATGATGGCGGTCCGGGTTTACTGACCTGTTATGCTCCAGAAATTCTGGAAAATTATCAATGTGTCATTCCTAAGCCGACCTGTGTCGCTCCTCAGGTATTGCAGAATAATCAATGCGTCACGCCAACACCCACATGTGTTGCACCACAAATTTTGCAGAACAATCAATGTATCACTCCGGTACCGACCTGTGTCGCGCCTGAGGTTTTACAAAACAATGTGTGCGTGATTCCTGTGGTGAATAATTCGATTCATAATGAACCTGTTATATTGGCTGCAGGGGAGACGGTCACTCAGCAAACCTACAACGATCGTGTCCAAGGCGATGCGCAGAAACCTGCCGTACTAAGACATAGTATCGTGAACGAGAAAGCGGTATTAAGTAATGTCATCATCGATGAAGGTACGAGTGTTAATCCTAAGGCTATTTTGAAAGAAGGCGTTCGCTTTACTCAAAATAGCTTGATTCCGCCAGGAATTGATTTGACACAAGCGTTAGGTCAGATTCCTGGTAGCACCCCGCCTGCTGTAAATTTAAATCAGGATGTAGTCAGTGGTAATAATACCCTGCTTAAACAGATTCAAGTCTTGAGCGCTTTAAGCGGTTTATCGGTATCGCAGAATGAAGCCGGTGTGTTGCTTGTTCAGGTAGGCACTCAGAGTTATGCTTTACGTCCGGTGCAAGTCCTGCAAGCGGTGCTCGGAACACCTGCGGGAATTAGCTTTACTGCGGATGGTCGTGTGCAAATTGTCACTAGCGAAGGACGGCAAATTACCCTTAGCGCAAGTCTCGGTGACTTCAAGTCGCTTCAACAGGCACTTGCCAATCTTGGCTTGACGCTAAATAGCATTGATCCTGAGAATGGCAATCTGGCAATCGGAAATAATGCACGTCAACGAATTTTCCACCATTTCGCGGCGCGTCCTGCATTGTTCTATGAACCTGCAAAAGTTGCTAGTAAGCCTGGACTTTATTTAGTGCCGGAACCTTTATCAAAACTCAGTACGGCTTACCTGGTTTTCGAACAAAATGGCCAACTCTGGCAACAGGTTCTAGTTCCCGTACCGGAAGATTGGTTGAGCTTGAAAGCCGCATTGCAACAGCAACTGTTTAGTAATATTACGTTGAATGTTGATGGAATTATCCAGATTGATAGCAATAAACAACGCTATCGAGGCGTAATGGATTATTTGGTTAATACGGGAGATAGTGCTGGTACCTTGCGCTTCGAAGGTGCGGGTGATCTTAATGGTGACGGCATCGGTGATCTGATGGTGATTTATCCTGATGGACACAGTCAGGCGTTGTTTTTATTGCCGATCAGTTTATTACCATAACTTTCTTCTAGAATTCAATCATGGCAACGCAACGACTGGCTAGAATACCAGTCGTTGCAGAAATGAAATTTGGGAAGAATTACAGGAATAGGGGTCGCGTTGAAAACTAACTTTCCGAGCATTGTTATGTAAGGATACAGGCTATTAAGATTGATCCGTCAATAGTAATCAGAACTAAAAGCGAAATCGCTTTGAACCTCTACGACAATGTTGAGTTTGGTAAATCGTCATAGACCGGTTTGCAAAATCCCGTCTAGCAGCATGGTCAACCCTTTTGGCAGAATAAGGGCAACGCTTTTTTTGCCCACGCGGCACATACAGGTCCGTTCTGAATCGTAAGGTCGAGGTTTCGATATGTTCCACTCGCGGATGCAATTCTGTATTGTTGGTCTTTTATGTCTTGTTGCCCTGTCGACACACGGGGAACAGGCGGCGTGCGAAGTAAGTACGGACTTAAGAGACGACGGAGTTGTCACTACCCAATGTTCGACTGACACTTAAGGGCGCACGCGTCGTAGGTCTTACCGTTGATGTTGTAAAAAGCCACGTATTCTCCACCGGCAATCCAATGGCTATCTGGACAGGCGAACTCGACACCACTGCTACCTCATCAATAGGTTCCCAGCAGCGGCTTCAGTCTGGAAGCACTACCTTTCTTCGCATTGCAGCTCCCAACAATCCTATGCCCGAATAGTTCATACGTATTTTGTACCGAATGAGCTTGTTCCGGGTGTTCTTTGAAGAACTGTCCGGGTACTTTCGTGGTATGGCTCGGAGCCCTGAGGAGCGTTTAAATCAGCAAAATTGTCCGGTGTATGTTCTAAGGCGACAGCTGCAATTTCAGCTCAAAAAATCAATTCTATCGACCAATGTGCGCCAAATCATCTCCCAACAGTCCTTAGTCTGCTTACAATTCCAGTTATGCGCCTAAATTTTTTACATGATTTTCCTTGCATAAAATCTTTTTAATCTAAAAAATGTCTTTATCATTATGATGGTGTTTAATAACAATAAATTTGGGAGATTTAGATGACACAGTTTATGCCTTTGTTGCAGTTGATCTATCAACTGATTTTGATTTTGCCATTACTATGGTTAAGTCAACGTTTGTGGATATTTATTACGCCCTATGATGATCATAAAATCATCCGCGAAACTAAACTTTCACCTTCGGGTATTTTATTAGCAGGGTATTTATTGGCGGTTGCCGTTATCATGATTTTAGTTTTTCACGGTGAGACCTTTGATTATCTTTCTGACACGGTGACTATTTTTTCCATGGCTATTCTGGCAAATTTATGTTTACTCCTTGCGTTTTACTTATCGAGTAAGGCGTTTGCAAAAAAATATACGGCTCAGGACTATAAAGTATTTTATGAAATCGAAAGCGGTAACTTTGCAGTCGCGGTGTATTTATTATTTCTGTTAGTGTCAACTGCCGTTCAACTTGTCGTTGCTAACTACGGCAAGGAAATCGATTTCTATACCTGGATTTTGGTAGTTTTGCCTTATTTCTTAATCGGTCAACTCATTATATTAACCAGTACCTTTTTATTTCAAAAAGCATCCTTCTATGAAGGTTTAAAAAACGGAAATCTCGCCATCGCAATTTCTTATGGTGCGTTATTATTGTCAATATCACTTGTGGTTGGTAAGGTATTGTATCAAGTAGAAATATTCGACGCAGAAAGTGTCTTTTTGGTTTTGTTATATTCCTTCTTATACGTAACTTTTTTAAGTTATGTGCCGGAAAAGTTCTCAACAGTTATTCTAAAAAAAGAATTAACCAATGAAATTATTGCGGGGAATATCGATTTTGCGTTAGTGCAAGGTGTAGTAAAAGTAATTTTTGCTATCGTTATTATTCACTCCATGAACTTTAGTTTGGTATAGGAGTTGCTCAATGAAATATATAAAGATTTTAATAATTACTTTTTTATTACTCGCTATTGCTTCTGTCGCTGATGCCAAAGGAAGTAGTCGTGGTTTTGGGGGTGGGAAAAGTAGTTACGGCAGCAGTAGTCGATCTTCAAGTTCTAGTTCTAGCTCTTGGCGTTCATCATCTAATTCGAGTGGCTCAAGCAGTTCGAGTTCATCATCTTCTTCAGGAAATCCGTTTTCATTTTTTAGTAATTCAGGGAAAAGCAATTCATCAAAACAAAGCGCACCGGTTTCCGCACCGCCACTGACCGCTTATCAACAAGCCAATCAACAAAAAAACCAGGGGAGTGAAAATAAAACAGTATTTTCAAATTTCTTTAGAAAACCGCCGGTCATGCCACCCGGACAAACCGACCAAACACGCGTAAATCAACCTGGATATAATAACCCTGTACCTAAACTGCCAAATTGGGAAACTAGAAGGGATACTTTTAGAAATAACCATTATGTCCCACCTTATTATAACCCTTCAAGATATTCAGGCGGTTATGGCGGTTGGGATAAGTTCTTTTTAGGTTATCTGGTTTCTGATGCTTTCCAGGATTTAGGGCGTTTTTTCTATAATCACTCCAACGATCCTGATGTAAATCGCTGGAAGGCCGATCTTTACCGGGAAGCAAATAATAATGCCGATTTAAAAGCCCGATTAGACAAGGCTGAAAAACAAGTTGCCGATTTACAAGCACAAAATGCGTCGGTCGATCCTTCATATATCCCGCCAGGGATCGATAAGGATATTGCCATGACTCCAGCAACTGCGAGTACAGATGATTCCGAATCATCGTTTTTAGGTACGATGACGACCATGGCAATAATTGGCGCCTTGATTTGGTTTGTTTTTTTTAGAAGAACGCTCTAGGAGATCTTATGTCTGTAAGTAATGTTGGGTTATTTGCTCAAATCGCTAAAAAAACAATCCTAGGGGATGGCGAAGGTACAACCCTGTGGGAAAAATGGACCAAAAAGTATGATGAAAAAAATATTCCGCGAGTAGATGCCAATTTACCGCTCGGTATAAAAATCGGTTCAATGATTGAATTGGATTTACTGGCGGCTTTTGTCCTTGGCGAAGGCGATTATATAACGCCGCTATTTAGCGGCAAGGGTGAAGTCTATGCCTTTGGTAAAATTAATGCAGCCGATTCTCTCGAAGTTTATCGTTTTTATATAAGAGCTATAAATCAAGATTTTGAAGATTATTTCCTCGAATTTGGCCTTCAAAACGGTGAAATACTGTCAATCATTTTATATTCGCTGTATCAAGAACTTGATTTGATTGAAAGTGCTGATGAACCGGTCAACGCTGACGGCAAAGCGGCACTTAATCATTGGTTAGGCGATAATTCACCGCTCATCGGCAGTAAAGACTTTACAATATTTATGCAGGATGGCAGACAAATTAATTATATTCGGATCGATAGTCCCAATGATAATCGTGTAATCAGAACTGAAGAAAAGGAAACGCTATACGACGAGCCCAAGGATACCGAGTTAGAGTATATCACCAACATTGTTGGTGAATATGCCCGCGCAGTGGATAATACTGCTTTTGGAAATAAGGAGATTCTGATTGCCAGACTCTCTGAATTGAAAGACTCCGCCTATATCCAAATATTTATAGGCGTTGAAATTAACAAAAATCAAATCAGAATTATATAATCTAGGAGAAAAATGATGTCTAAAATTGGTCAATTGGTAAATTTCAGTGGCGCTTATATCAAACAAAAACTCGGCTCCGGTTTTGAAGCCGTCGTTGAAGGACTGGTTTCGCTTGATCCGGATGGAGCCACTGAAGCTCAACTGGATCTTATGCAACAAGACCTCGAAAAAGCCGCTAAAAAATTTGCGGTACTGCAACAGGATAAGTTAAGAGAATTAAAAGAGGCTAATGACGCCAATACCCTCTACGAACAAGCCAAAAAAGCAGCGTTGCTGGTTAACAATAAAATCCAGTCCGAACCTGAGAAAGCTGAATCGCTGAAACCATTACTGGTTCGTTTAGTTGATGAGGCTGAATCCAAAAAAGCATCCTGGGAAAAAGAGCAGTTGGAAGCTGACAATGTCTCTAAGCTGGTCGATATGTTAGATCAGATCGTTTCACAAAAGCATCTGGCCATTGAAAAAGCACGTAAAGCCCTAGCAGCCGGTAAAACCGCCATGCAGATGGCAGAAGCCAAAAAATCAGCCCATCAAATGCAACTGGAAATTGAGGCGATGGATCAGCAAGGGCCATCAACGCTTAATGTTGCCTTATCAGCAATGCAGAAAAAAGCGGCCGATATCGAAGCAGACGTCGCGGCAAGCGAAAAACTGGCTTCACTCAAGCGCAAATCAGATGTTTTTCAGGATGAACAACTCAAAGCCATTCTGGCAGAAGCGGACGGCTCTTCTGAAAAAAACATCACTGACCGCTTAGCAAACCTTTAGTTTAAGTAAGCATTACCCATGAAATACCGGTGTTGGCGTAAAAACAAGATTATGGACATGACTTTTCTGATCTTTTTGTTTTTAAGCCACACCTTTGTTTGACTATTATAGGAACTAGTTATGCCAGTAATATTTTTTAAAAAACCATATGCTTGAATTTAGATGTTAGATACGCTATTTAAATGATTATAAATAAGTCTGTAAATTTTATAACCTACCTATCCCATTAAGTTACAATTTTTGCAGCGTTATTAACAGTACAACGAATACCTATCTGAAAAAAAACATTCGCTTATAGCACTGGAGATGCATCTGATACAGAGGATACGCCAATGAAACCAAGCTTGGCGAGGTCGGTAGTCGGATCGCTATATAGACTTTCATAAATTAAATTTCCGAAAATACGAAAATTCCCTCTTTTGTCGGTATGCTTGACGCCATAAGAAAATACCGCCAAAGGAATGCTTGAATGATAGCGCTCACCTTCTCCAAACTGATTTTAGAAAAACTGAAAGAAA
>CANNKG010000078.1 GCA_947505105.1 Methylococcaceae bacterium
GGAAATTATGGGTTCCGTCAGATTTTGTGACCACATAAAGTCACTAGGTTCAACCGCCGGATGCGGAAAACCGCATGTCCGGTGGTGTGGCAGAGGTGACGGGCGCAATCCCGTCACCCCGAGCCGATCGCGAGCTGCACACGTATATCCGACCTCTCAAGGCCATAAGATGTGCGTATAGGATGCTGCCGACGTAAGGAGGCGCATCGATCGCGAAAGATGCGCCTCCTTACGTCGGCACATCCTATATATGATTGTTTTATGCGCATCTTATCGAGTTATATATGATTGTTTTATGCGCATCTTATCGAGTTGATACGGTGGAAAAAGATTGAAGCGTTGTTACCGTGGAGTTTTAAAAAATCAGTTTCTGCTGAATAAGGCAAGTACCCGTTCGATTTACCGCTTACGATTGATATGGTGAAGCCCGGTGGACAAACAGCTTTATCGTTTGCCCACGCGGGACGATTGCCATGTTAAATGGTGGGCAAAAAAGCGCTGCCCACTGCGGGCTGTCTTTTAAATATCCAAAAAAACCTCAACTGCTCTTTGAGAATTAAGGTAGTTACGTTTCTGTCATAGAACAGTCATAACCCTTGAGGTACAATCTTAAATTATTTTTTAAGATAATCGGAAATTATGTCAGAGCTTAAGATTCTAGTGGTAGAGGATGAGGACGCAATCAGGGAGATGTTGGCTATGCTGTTAAAAAAGGCTGGCCTTAGCGTGCAATGCGCAGGGGATGCCGAAGTCGCGCTGCGGATGATCAATGAACAATTACCGGATCTTATCTTGCTCGACTGGATGTTGCCCGGCATCAGCGGCGTCGAATTGGCGAAGCGCTTAAAAAAGCATGAACATTATGCGCATATCCCGATCATTTTATTGACCGCGCGCGGTGAAGAGGAAGACAAGGTCAGAGGGCTTGAAATCGGCGCAGATGATTATGTGACCAAACCTTTTTCCCCCAAGGAACTGATTGCCCGAATTCACGCAGTTCTGCGCCGAAGCGGCAAAGGAACGGATCAGCCGAAAATTATCGTTGGAAATTTGGTGCTGGATTTGGAACAACATCGTTTAACCGTTTCCGGTCTGGAACTTGACGTGAGTCCGACCGAGTTTCGCCTTATGCATTTTTTTATGACCCACATCGACAAAGTATATAGCCGGACCCAATTGCTCGATCAGGTGTGGGGACGAAGCGTTTATATTGAAGAACGGACGGTTGATGTCCACATTCGCCGCTTGCGTAAAGTGCTGGCCGAATATGGCCTGGAAGATTTAGTGCAAACGGTGCGAGGCTTCGGATATCGATTTTCGCTTGAGGAACCAAAATTATGAATGTGTGGCACCGGGAGGTCATGATTGGCCTGCTGTTTTTTGTCATTGCCGGTTTCGCTGGAATTTTTTACGGGTTATTTTTTCCGGTCGCTTTTTTTTTAACGCTGTTTTATTTACTCAAACAAATTTCGCTGATCAATCAGTTACAAAATTGGTTGCGTGTTGGTGGTACTAAGCAATATCCCGCTTGCAAAGGCATTTGGGAAGATATCTATTACTATTTGCATCAGATTAAAAAGCGTGAAAAGCGCCGCAAAAAGAAGCTGAGTAAACTGCTCAATCAATTTCAAAAATCGACAGAAGCGTTGCCCGATGCCGCCGTTGTGTTGGGGGTCAATGATGAGATCGAGTGGACCAATAGCGCCGCGCGGGAAATTTTGGGCTTGCGCCATTCCGACAAGGGGCAACGTCTGCCCAATTTGATTCGATTTCCGGAATTTGTAAATTTTGTTAAATCCAGAAATTATCAGCAATCGATCCTGATTCATTCACCGATTAACGATCAAATTACCCTGGAAATTCGGTTTGTGACTTATGGTGCAGGTCTGCGGCTGATGTTGGCGCATGATGTGTCGCAATTAAAAAAAATCGAACGCATGCGTAAGGATTTTGTCGCGAATGTGTCGCATGAGTTGAGAACACCGTTGACGGTATTGCGCGGTTATCTGGAAGCCTTAAAAGAAATCGATCCGGAAGATTTAACACTCTACAGCACCTCAATTGATCAAATGCAGATTCAGACTCAGCGCATGGAGCATCTGGTCGGGGATTTATTGCTCTTGACGCGACTGGAAACGCAACCCCAAAAAAATCGTTGTGTGAATGTCAATCAACTCTTGCGGCAAATTTGTCAGGAAGTCGGCGCTTTAAAAAACGCCGCAACCCGTCTTCAATTAACACTTGAGTCAACGCTTGGATTGATGGGGGATGAACAGGATTTACGCAGCGCGTTTACCAATCTGATCGTCAATGCTTTGCATTATTCGCCAGAGCATACCCCAGTAAAGGTGAGTTGGTATGAGGTGGAAAATCTGATGTATCTTGAAGTGGTCGATTACGGCGAAGGGATTTCGCAGAGTAATATTTCCCGAGTGACCGAACGCTTCTATCGTGTCGATAGAAAACGAGACACTAAGGTAGGCGGAACCGGGCTTGGCTTGGCGATCGTCAAGCATGTCTGCCAACGTCATGAAGCAGAGCTGAAAATTGTCAGCGAAATAGGCAAGGGCAGCACTTTTAGCTGTATTTTTCCAAAGTTACGTAGTTGTTAGCATCTGGTCAGGCGTGAGTTCCAGGGAATTTGACAAATAATCATCTATCCTGATAACGATATAACGCGAGCACAATCTAATGGGTAAATGCGCGGATCGGTACCGTCCGCTTTTTACTTATGATTGCGCATTTCAAGTCTCGGTAAATCTTTAGCGATAAATAACGCCGGATCGACTTTAGTGCCGTTTAAGTAAATATTCCAATGCAGATGTGGACCTGTGACGCGTCCGGTGGCGCCGACTGTGCCGATAATATCGCCTTGGGCCACGACTTGTCCGGGTTTAGCCTTAATCTCGGTCATGTGAAAGTAGCCCGAAATCAACCCTTGGCCATGATCTAAAAACACCGCATTGCCATTGTAGTAATAATGACCGGTATTGATGACTTTCGCGCTCGCGGGCGCTTTGATCGGTGTGCCGGGGGGGGCTGCGATGTCGAGACCGCTGTGCGGATTTTTGGCTTGATTGTTGAAAAAGCGTCTGGAGCCAAATACGCCGCTTAAACGCCCATCCACCGGCGCCATAAAATCGGTGTCAATCTCGTCTTGCTCAGTCCACGTCTGAATTGCCTGATTGATCAGTTTTAAATCGGCACTGATTTTCTCCTGATCTTCCGCTTCCGGATTGACCATGCGTTTATTCTTGATCGTTAAATATTGCGCGGGATATTCTTTGTAAGCGACTTGAAAACTCAAGTGACTGGTTTGGTCTTGGGTTTTTAATTCAATTTCCTGGCGGCTGGGCAAGGTTTCGAGTGGTATGCCGACAATCGCCAGCCATTCGCTATCATTGTGCGTGACCAGGACCCGATGTTGTTGAAAAAATACCTGCGGAGCAGGCTCGCTTAAGGCGCCCACTGGAATTTCGGCGATGCCGCCCGGTACCGATAAGACTTGGGGCAGATTTTGGGCTTGGCTTAGGCTAGTGAATAACGAGGCGAAGATGACGAGTGCTTTAGAGTTCATAATATTTCAGTGACTTGGCTGATAATGCGGCCGTGGGCAAATCGAGTCTGAATCAATTCGCCTGCGGTTAGTTGTTGAGTGTTAGTGATGACGCTGTTGGTGCCCGGATTTTGCACAATCGCATAACCGCGTTCAAGCGTCGCTAGCGGACTGACCGCTTGCAGGGTTTGACTGAGGCCAAGCCATTGTTGCTGTTTGCGGGCTAAGGTCTGGTTGATCGCCACGGTTAAGCGGTTTTCCAGAAAGGCTTGCTGCTGGATTAAATGGCGGATTTTTTCGACCGGATTATGCTGCCACAGTCGAGCGGTACTGGTTGTTAGCTGTTGTTGATGCTGGTGTAAACGGCCTTTTATGGCGCGTTCTAAGCGTATTTCAAGCTGATCCAGCGCTTGCATATTGCGATGCAGTTGTTGGCCGGGATGACATTGCTGCAAACGTTTTTCCTGCCAATGCAATTGCTGTTGCCAATGCTGCAGACGTTGAGTGAATCTTTGTATTAGCTGGGTTTCCACCTGTTGAAAACGGGTCAGCCAATGCTGTTGATCCGGTACCGCATATTCGGCAGCAGCGGAGGGGGTTGGCGCGCGAACATCTGCGACGAAGTCGCTAATTGTGATATCAATTTCATGTCCGACTCCCGAAATAATCGGAATTTTACTGGCAAAGATCGCCCGCGCGACGATTTCTTCATTAAACGCCCATAAATCTTCTAAAGAGCCACCGCCGCGGCTCACTATTAAAACATCACATAATTGCTGGCTATTGGCGGTTTGAATGGCCTGGACAATTTCAAATTTAGCCGCCTCGCCTTGTACCGCAGTCGGATAAATAATGACCGGAATCGCAGGAAAACGCCGTTTAAGGACGCTTAAAATATCATGAACCGCAGCGCCACTCGGTGAAGTGATGATGCCGATAGCACTAGGCAAGGTCGGCAGCGGTTGTTTATGCTGTTCTGCAAACAAACCTTCATGGGCAAGCTTGTGCTTTAACAGTTCGAAGTTGCGCCGTAATGCGCCAAGTCCTGCTTCTTCAAGATCCGTGACAATTAGCTGGTAATCGCCGCGCGGCTCATAAAGGCTGACTTGCGCATGCACGATCACCTTCAAGCCGTTGGCGAGTTCACAGTTGACTCTCGACAGACGAGTTCGAAACATCGCGCAACGCACTTGAGCTTGAGCATCTTTTAAAGAAAAGTAAATATGGCCTGAAGAGGGGGTGCTGAGGTTGGAAATTTCGCCTTCGACCCGAATGTGGCTGAATTCCTGATCGAGAATAAATTTGACCGCACGGTTGAGTTGCGTGACGGTATAAATTTCGGCGGAAGCGGGTGGGGAATCAATCATTGGGTTATTTTAGCATGAAATCTGACCGTGACCGGAATGGGCAGAACTTGGAAGTGGCCAAAGATTGTTTGTGAAATAGGTTCTGAATTGCACGGACGAGTTTTTATCGTGGGTTAAATTTTGATGAGGTTGTTAAGTTTCGATTCAGCAAGCCGGTATATGCTGTAGCAAAACTTTCAAACAGGGAGCCAAACATGAATATTGTTAAGTTATTGACCAGAGGTATTTCGGTGAGCTTGTGGGTATTTTATCTATCCTATCAAGTAGCGCATTATCCGAGTCAGCATCAGCCAACTCATGATAGTTCGATGCAAGAGAAGGTTGTCTTGGCATTTAAACCACATCACCATTCTTGAAACGCTAAGAACCCTGACAACTTTGTTGAACCTAAAAACCGCAGTTTAAAGCATAGAAAACCGTTCGTGCTGAGCCTAGTCGAAGCATGGACGGTTTTCTATGCTTTCACCCATTGGGTGAACATCTAAAATCCCGCTCATGCTTCGACAAACTCAGCACGAACGGGATTTTAGATAGTCCAACTGCGATTTTTAGGTTGAAGCAGGGGCGCTTAAGTTATAAGCACTAAATAACTTGAGCAACTTAAATCCCCTCACCCCAACTATTTCCCAGAGGGCGAGGGCGAGGGCGAGGGCGTAAGTTGAGTAAGTTTTTTAGTACTTGTCCCTTAGCTACTGGGCGTCAGGTTGTCGGGTATTTCGAAAGCGGGAATTCGATGCGGGATCACATGCAGCATTTTGCTCCATTCCATCCAATCCTGGGAGGCTTGGTTTGCGATGGTAATGACTTGTTCTGGGCTTAATTTGAGTAGCGAGCCGATTTCAAACAATTTGGGCAGCAGAAGCTTGCGGTCTGGATTTATGGCAACAAAAATGCTGGCTAATCGAGCCGCCAGATGGAGTGCTTGAGCAAAGTTATATTGTCGTGATCCTGGTGTAAAGCCGCCTACACCTGGACTATCGTAGACGGCGGCTACATCAATAAATAGTTGGGGCATACCCCAGTCATACATCATCGCGGCTGAAAAAGCTCGGCGTCCCATGCCGAATTGTTGATTCTCGGTCTCAATGAGTATTTCCAGGGGCTCGTTATGGTGGCGTTTAAGTAGCTCGGCGTATTCTTCGGGACGGGCGGTAGCTAGTCCAAGCTGTCCAATCTCGGTCAGTAAACCACAGGTGAACAGTTCAGATAACGGAGCAATACGGATGGTTGCGCCTATTCGCTGAGCGATACAGGCCATGGCGACCGATTCCAGCCAAAAATGCAGATAATCAAATGTGGTGCATTTACCTTTCTGATAGTTTGACACTAGTGATAGCGCAATAACCGCTTGTCTAATCGCATTAATACCAGCGATGATCAAGGTATCGGAAGTGACTGAGGCTATTGGTCGATGTTTATTCGGATTTGCTGCATTGGCGAGTTTTATGATGTAGCCAGAAAGGGCGGGGTCACAGGAAATTGTGTAAGCGAGTTCAGTGAGGTTGACTTCTTCCATTTGGCACAAGCGCATGACTTTTAAGGCGACGCCTTTGGGTGAAGGGAGGCGCCCTGCTTCTTTCAGTTCATTGAAATTAAGCTTATCGGTCATAGTAAGGTCGTATTACTTAACAGTCATTGATCACACTTTGTAGATCCGATTTCGGCCATTCTCTTTGGCTATGTAGAGCGCTTTATCGGCCGAATCAATCAAGTTTTGAGGAATCGTGTTATCTCCAAGGTTGCGTTGACTGGTGATGCCGGCGCTAATCGTAATCACGGATGCCGTTTTAGAGTATTCATGCTGAATTGCAAGATTTTCGACCGAGGTGCGTAAGCGTTCCGCGACGATTAACGCCTCCTCCTCCGTGGTTCCGGGTAAGATGACGATAAATTCTTCTCCCCCATAGCGTGCCACCATGTCGCCGGGCCGGATAATATCTTTTGAAAGTGCTGATGCGACCATTTGCAGGCAAACATCACCGGCACCGTGTCCATAGTGATCGTTATACTGCTTAAAATAGTCAATGTCGATGATAATGACCGCAAGCGTAGAATTGTTGCGAGCGGCTTGTTTCCATTCCGACTGAAAGGTTGTATCAAAATTGCGCCGATTAGGAATTTGGGTGAGGGCATCAATCATGGACATCGATTCAAGCAAGTCGGCCTGATGTTTCAAACGCAGATGGTTTCGAATCCGCGCCTTGGTAATGGGGATTGAAAAAGGTTTGGTGATGTAGTCTACGGCGCCCAAATTTAAACCTAACTCCTCATCAGATTCGGTATTCTTGGCTGTGACAAATATCACGGGAATGTTGGAGGTTTCATTATTGGATTTAAGTCGACGACACACTTCAAAGCCATCCATTTCAGGCATCATGACGTCTAGTAAAATAATATCCGGATGCGGTTTGCGTTGAGCAATTTCGAGAGCATTCGCACCACTACTCGCAACCTTTATTCGATATAGCGGGTTCAATGCTTCAGCAAGGATTTGCACATTGGTGGGTACATCATCAATAATTAGAATGGTCGGTCGTTGCACGCTAATGTTCATTCTGACGCCTGGTTTTTAGAGGGTTCGACTAGTAATTGTAAAAGTTTACGTGCTTCATTATATTGAAGTTCGCCGATGAGTGTGCGTAGTATATGAAACAAGTTTAGCTGATTTGCAGATAAATGGCATTTTAGTGTATTCAGCATTTCTTCAGAAACAAAATCGTTTTCTTTAAGCAATTGGTCGAGTTCTGTGATGTACGGTATTAGCGCTTGAGTGTTATCGTTAATATTTATCTCGACTGGTTCTGAAGGCATCAGGTTAGCAATAAAATTTAACGTGTGTTTAAACGTCTGTTGAAAGTTAGCAAGCGTTGTCGCTTGGGGAGCGCCTTTTTTGAATTCTTGTTCGAGAGTGCGGGCCGCTGTTTCGAGGGCTCTGGCACCGATGTTACCGGCAGTTCCCTTGATCATGTGGATGAGTTCTTGAGCCAAAACCAGATCATCAGCACTTAGTGCTGCGTCCAATTTATCGAGAAACTCGTTCATATCATACCGAAATGAGCTTAGTATCCTATCGGTAGTACTCTGTTTGTGGTTGAACATAGCGGTTAAATAATTCATATCTATGATAAGTTCGTTGTCGCTACTTGAAAGTGATTCGTAGGTGCTTTCGTGGTGAGTAATTTGCTCAAATGCTTGATGTGGAGCAATCGAGTGAGCGAGTGTTGAGAGTAGTTGTTTCGGATTGATCGGTTTGGCGACGAAATCATTCATACCGACCTCAAGACATTTTTGCCGCTCTTCTTCGGTGACTCCGGCAGTTAGGGCAATAATCTGAAATGATGTCATGCCAGGGAGCTTGCGAATTTGTTTGGTGGCTTCGAAACCATCCATTTCCGGCATATGAATATCCATTAACACGGCATCAAAACGCTCGTGTGTTAACGCGTTGAGCGCCTCCTGACCATTCAGCACTGTGGTGACGTCAAGCCCTGATAATATGAGCAGTTCTTTGACCACTTGTTGATTAATGACATTATCTTCGGCGACCAGTACTCGCTTACCGAAGAGCATGTCCCGGTATTGGTTTACTGTGGTACTGAGTGCTTTAGGCTCATGCTCGGACGGCATTTCGCGGCTTAGCAAGGATTTTTCAAGGGTTAATTTGAAACAAAATTTGCTACCTTTTCCGGGAGTGCTGGCAACTGAAAATTCGCCGCCCATTAGCTGCAACAAGTTTTGGCTAATGACCAATCCTAGCCCTGTCCCACCAAAACGACGGTTGATCGAGCCATCGATTTGACTAAAGGGTTGAAATAATTTTTCACGATCTTTATCCGACATGCCGATGCCGGTATCATTGATACAAAATAATAGCTGAACTTTGACGTTTTCAGTGGCGATTAGGCTAATGCACAGAGAGACTTTGCCGTGTTCGGTAAATTTTATGGCGTTACCCACTAAATTAATTAAAATCTGCTGAATTCTCAACGCATCACCGATTAATTGCCGTGGAACGTCTTGGTCTGCAGATAATTCAAATTCAAGAAATTTTTCTTCGGCACGATGCGCAAAGAGATTTTCAATATTTTTGAGTAGGGTATCAAGGTCAAAGGGGCTTTGTTCAATGCTCATGCGCCCCGACTCAATCCTCGAAAAGTCCAGAATGTCATTCAAAATGCTCAATAAACTATTTGATGAATGGCTGATTTTTTCTAAATAATCGCGGATGTCCGGTGGGGGCTGTTTATTGAGCGATAAATGCGTCAGGCCGATAATCGCATTCATCGGCGTCCGAATTTCGTGGCTCATATTGGCCAGGAATTCCGATTTGGATTTTGCAAGGGCCTCTGCGCGTTCTTTGGCTTGTTGGATTGCGAGCACCGTTTGTTTGCGTTCGATAATGTTCTCGGCGATGTCGAGAAACCCGGAAATTTCGCCCTGAGGATTGCGAATCGTGGTGACGACCAGAGAAACGGGGAGGGTCGAGCCATCTTTACGCACATAGGTCCATTCGCGAGTTTCTTGGCCCTGTAAACTGGCTTTGGCGATAAAGATCTGGAAACCTGAAATCGGATAACCAAGTTCCTTGGTGAGTTCCTGACCACGCGCGTCGATTTCTTCGGGTAAATGGCAAATGCTCGCCGGTTGTTTTCCGATCAATTCTTCAGCCCGATAACCAAGCATCAGTTCGGCGCCGCGGTTAAAGGTGGTGATCAAACCATCGGGCGTGGTTGCGATAATACTGATTTCGGTTGCGGCAGACAGCACATTTTCAAGCGCCTGTTTGGCGTTATTGGCTTCTTCGCGGGCCACAATCTGATCGGTCATATCGACACAGGAGCCAATATAGCCCTCAAAGGTGCCCTGCGCATCAAAGCGAGGCACGGCATGATCATGCAACCAGCGATACTGACCGTCGAAGCGTTTGAGTCGATATTCCAAACGGAAGGGTTCGTGTTGTTTAATATGATCGGTTGATATTGCTCGATAGCGTTGCAGATCATCGGGGTGGAGTCCTTGCATCCAGCCGTCATTTACTTCGGCGTCCATAGTACGATTGGTGAAATTCAGCCAGACCTGGTTGAACCAAGTGTATCGATTCTCAAAATCGGTCATCCAGATCAGCACCGGGGCGGCATTCGCGACAATTTCAAAGCGTCTTTCCGAATCATGCAACAAATTATGGGTGCGTTTCTGTTCGGTAATATCTTCTTTAATGGCCAGAAAATGCGTAATGTTACCGTCAGCTTGACGGACCGGTGAAATAATTGCCGCTTCAATATATTCGCGACCGTCTTTCCGTCTGTTGATCAATTCGCCTTTCCAGATTTCGCCGCGCTTCAGGGTGCTCCATAGGTCCTCATAGACGCTTTCCAATGTTTTGCCGGATTGCATGATCTTTGGATTTTTACCGAGCACTTCTTCACGTTGGTAACCGGTAATCAGGGTGAAGGTTTGATTGACGTATTCAATATTGGCATCCAGATCGGTGATGATAATTGAATTAGGGCTTTGCTCCACGGCGAGCGAGAGTTTACGCAAGGCGTCTTCATCGCGTTTGTGCTCGGCCAGTTCGCGCATTAGATGCAAGGTATTACTTGAAAGGGTGTCATAGATCGACAGAATGATATCAATCAAAACCTTGGTTGAGCCGCCCAATTGTGCGGTTGCATATTCTTTGGCTTCAACGATAGTCATACCGGATTCTATCGCCAGCACTACTTTGGCTAGATAGCGATCATTTTCCAGAATGTGAGTCGCCAACCAACGGGTAAGAAATGCCAAAAGTTCTTCAATAAGCAAAATCAGTGGCTTGGCGTTTTTGTCTATTCTTAATTGCAGAACGGTGTCGATAAAACTCTGGTGGGATGCTTTATGGTTTCCTTCCAGACTGTCGTTGTTTAGATATTGATGCCATATTTTTTCTTCGGTTTCAAAATGATAGATAGCGTAATCGGCAAGTTCGTCGAAAATTCGGTTGATTTCGGGAAGTTCAGATTTAAACGCGATGTGGCTGGCCAGCATATTTAATAACTTAATCAGCATTTTATGCTGATCGTCGATGATCGCCAGACCGGTATTGAAATTTTCATTCCATGGGAAAATATCAATTGAATTCATAAGCGATACCTAGATGTCGGATCGATGATCGAAATTTCGTTTGGACCGTAGTCAGAAAAATAATGAGGTTATGCTCAAAGGATTTTACAATAAATCAAAATTGCATTCGATATACTGCAATTTATAAGTTGATTCTACCAGTAAAAAAAGGATTTTTCTCATAATAAAGGTTTACTTAATTATTAATAATTATATGCAGTTTATGCGGTTTTTTGGCGTATTTTGTCCAGGATTTCTTGGGCTTCAAGATAGGCAAGTTTGTGGATATGCTTCTGAAGTTGGGGCAATTCTGCTTGCAATGCTGTCGGAAGATTGTGTTTTAATTTTTGCAATATTGTGTCTGATACATATTCATTTTCTTGAAGGAGTTGTTGAATTTCGTTGATAGCGTCGTGTAGGGCTTCGAAATTTAGGTCGCTACTGAAGTGTGTCGAACCGTCAGGATGGGGAAGATTATTAATGATGGTGAGCGTTCGAGTGAAGGCCGCTTGAACCTTATTGAAGGTTTCGAGCTTAAAAAATCCCAGCTTTAATTCATTTTCGAGCGCTATCGAGGCTTCATGCAGTGCGTCGGCACCGATATTGCCCGATGCTCCTTTCAATTTATGAACGAGTTCTTGTGCGGCGGCAAAATTGGATTGGGTCAGCAGCATTTGAATTCGATTCGGCACCTGCTCCATATCTTCTTTAAAAGCCAAGAAAATTTGAACAGCGCGTTCTTGATTATTGCCTAGCTGAGTAATCAAGCGTTGGGGGTTGAAACCTTTGCCAGTTTCGTGCTTGTCTGTGTAAGGAATCAAGGGAGGCGTCAGTATCGCTTGGGTTGATTCGGGTTTAAGCCAGTGGCCTAGCGTCATCAATAACTGTTGCGGATTAATCGGTTTGGCAATGAAATCATTCATACCCGAATTTAGGCATTTTTCGTGTTCTTCTGGGGTGACGCCGGCGGTAAGTGCGATGATCGGGAGTTGGGCAAAACGAGCTTGGGATCTGATTCTTCGGGTGGCTTCAAAACCATCCATTACCGGCATGTGTACGTCCATCAAGATCGCATCGAAGGCTTCTTCATTCAGAATGTCGACTGCAGCCTTGCCATTGAGTACTATCGATACTTTGATTCCCGCGAGCGTCAGAAATTCTTGAACGACTTGCTGGTTGGTCGCGTTATCTTCGGCTACCAGGACGCGGATTCCGGACAGTATCGTGCGGAATTTTTGCGCTGTCGTGGCGAAGGTTTCTGGAGGTTGGGGGCTAGGGATTTGATCAGCCGCGGAGGTTATTTCGAGCAATAATTCAAAACTAAAGGTGCTGCCTACGCCAAGAGTGCTGGTGACCGAAAATTTGCTATCCATTAATTGCAGAAGTGTTTGGCTGATCGCCAAGCCTAGTCCGGTTCCACCAAAGCGTCGGTTGATCGAACCATCCACCTGGCTAAATGGTTGAAATAATTTGGTGCAATCTGCTGCCGACATGCCAATCCCCATATCGGTAACCCTAAAGCATAATCGGGCGTGATGGTTAGCGAGTAATTCCGAGTCAATCTCCAGAGTCACTTTGCCCTGTTCGGTGAATTTAATTGCGTTCCCGACTAGGTTAATCAAAATCTGTTGCAACCGGTGTTCGTCGCCTATGACATAGCGGGGAACTTCGGCAGCGGGAACGATTGCAAAATTCAGCGATTTTTCTTCAGCCCGATGCATAAACAGATTTTGGATATTATCCAATAGTGTATAGAGGTTGAATGGTTTACGTTCAAGTGTCATTCGTCCTGCTTCAAGTTTGGAGAAGTCGAGAATGTCGTTCAGAATGCTGAGCAAGCTATTAGAGGAATTACTAATTTTTTGTAGGTAGTCGCGGATATCAGGCGCTATTTCCTTGGTGAGTGCCAATTGCGATAAGCCAATGATTGCGTTCATCGGGGTTCGAATTTCATGGCTCATATTCGCCAAAAATTCCGATTTCGATCTAGCGAGGGCGAGGGCGGCTTCGCGTGCTTCATGCATGGTAAGCTCGGATTTTTTCCGTTCAGTAATATTTTCATGCGAAATCACCAGATTGCCGCTGTCACCGCTAAAGCGCGTCACTCGGGCATTAAACCAGCATTGGGTTGTCTTAGAATGACAAGGATATTCAAGGACAAATTCTTCAAGTTCTCGATTGATGACCTGTCGGATGCCTTTAGCCATTTGCTTGGCCTCTTCGGCAAATTTTCCAACCGCTCGATCACAGATATCCAAGTAATTACAGTTAACGTTGTATTTGAATTGCCTGATTTGAGATATTTCAATTCCATCAACATTACTGTCGTAAAAATCTCGCCACGCTTTGTTGACAGTTAATATTTTACCGGTTTGCTCGATGACGCAAATATGTGCGCCAACCGCGTCGATGGTGGCTTTCGCAAAGGCTTCGGAGGCGGAAAGGGCTTGGTCGATTTTTTTACGTTCGGTAATGTCGCGCGCGGAGGCGAATAGTAGTGGCTTGCTGTCGACGATTACTTGAACCGAATAAACATCCACATCGATGACTGAACCATCCTTGCGCCGATGCTGGGTTTCAAAGTGGCTTGGCTGATTCGACTGAATCAGCTTTCGGAGCTTTTGAATGATTTCGCTTGTTGAAAACTGGGCTTCCCATTGCGTGATATTAAGCTGTAAACCTTCTTCAAGACTATAACCCAATTGACGGCAAAAAGCCTCATTAGCATCCACGATATTGCCATTCCAATCAATGATATGAATGCCATCCATTGAAGACTTTAGTAAGGTTTGGTAGCGTAGATTCTGGGCGGCAAGTTGTTGTTCCGCGCTTTTGCGTTCGGTGATATCTACGAATACCCCGAGGATACAGGATTTTCCGGCAATTTCGATGATATCCAACGACGCCAGCAATATAATCGGGGTGTGGTGGGTTTTGTGCTGGCTTTCAACTTCAAAATTGTGTAGATAGCCCTTCTGTTTAAGTTGCTTTAGAATTTCTTCGCGATGCTCGATATTAGGCCATAGGTTCAATTCAAACGTCTGGTAGCCAATCACCTCTTCACGAGCGTAACCGAAAATATCCAGAAACGTATCATTGACCTCAATGATTTCACCTGAACTTTGGACAATGCTAATTGCAATTGGGCTGTTATGAAAGACTTTTGAAAATTTACTTTCACTTTCGCGCAAAGCTTCCTCGATATCTTTGCGGTCCGAGATATCGATACAAGAACCAATATAACCTTCAAAAACGTGGTTGGCATTAAATCTGGGTACGCCGTGATCGAGGATCCAGCGATAATCGCCATCACGATGTTTCAAACGGTATTCCATCTGAAAGGGTTCATGGCGTTCAAAATGATTGACATATATCTCAAGACAGCGTTCCAAGTCGTTCGGATGCACTCCTTGTGCCCAGCCATTGCCGAATTCTTGTGCGAGAGTTCGGCCGGTGAAATCAAGCCAAGTTTTATTAATCCAATAGCAGCCTTTATCAGCGCCTGCTAACCAGATCATAGCCGGACTGGCATCGGCAACAATCCGGAAGCGTTGTTCGGATTCAAGTAAACGAAATTCGGCGAGTTTTCGGTCGGTAATATCGGTATGGGTGCCGATCATCCGTAATGGCTGGCCTTTTTTGTCCCAATTTACGACCATTCCGCGACTGAGAACCCATTTCCAATTACCATCTTTAGCTTTAAGGCGGTGTTCACTGGTAAAAATCGGTAATTTTCCGTTGAGGCAGGCTCGCAAAGTCTCTAAGGTGGCGGTTCGATCGTCTGGATGCAATCGATTGGACCATTCGTCAAAATGAGTATTAATTTCGGTTTTGGAAAAACCGAGCATTTCTTTCCAGCGTCTGGAGAAAAATACCGTATTGTCGACAGTATTCCAATCCCACAATCCGTCGCCTGAACCTTCAATGGCAAATTTCCAGCGAAACTCACTTTCTCTCAGCTTATGGGCGGCTTTTTGCGCGTCATGTTCGCGTTGTTTAAGTAAGGTAATATCCGAAAAAATACCGATGTAATGCGTGACCTGCCCTGAATCATTTTTAATCTCCGAAATGGAAAGATACTCAGGGTAGGTTTGACCGGCTTTATTACGGTTCCAGATTTCGCCGGCCCAACTGCCGTGTTTATGGATCGTTGTCCATAACTCTTGATAAAAAATCTCATCGTGGTACCCCGAACTTAACAGCTTCGGCGAACGCCCCAGTGCTTCTTCACGGCTAAAACCCGTAATTTTGGAGAAAGATGGATTAGTGTCAATAATGAGGCCATCAGGATTGGTGATAATGATGCCTTCTTGTGAATTGGCAAAGACGCTGGCGGCAAGATTGAGCTTTTCGTTTGCCTGAAGTTCTTCGGTGACATCGGTCATCATGCCATGCCAGAGATAACTGCCATCTGGCTCTTCGATGGGCGTGGCATTACCGAATAGCCAACGCACTTCACCGTCTGGAAATTTGATGCGGTAATGATGGTGCCATATCTGCATGGTTTCAGCCGATTTTTTCAGGGAAAGCATAAATTCTTCCCGATCATCAGGATGCAAAATATCGATGATTTTTGTCGCGTCTTGCTGAACTTCCTCGGGGTTTAGCCGATAGATAGTGCGGATACCTTCGCTGACAAACGGAAAACAGGCATGACCATCGGGGCGCAATCTAAATTGATAGACGACGCCGGGCACTTGGGCGGTTATTTGTTCCAATAAATGCGTTTGAGCTTGTAGCTTTAGTTGAGTATCGACTCGGGCGCGAACTACTGAGGGATTGATCGGTTTGGTGATAAAGTCTACGCCGCCCACTTCAAAGGCGTGGGTTTCGTCGGTCGATTCGGTTTGACCAGTGATGAAAATTACCGGAATTTTTGCGGTTGAGCTCTGTGCTTTAAGTCTCTTGCATACTTCAAGGCCATCCATATCGGGCATGATGACATCCAGTAAGATCAAATCCGGCGGATTGGTTTGACACAATTCGAGCGCCTGGGCGCCATTGGTCGCCATAAACACGTCATAGTCATTTTGAAAAATTTGGTAAATGGCTTGAATGTTAATCGGCTGATCATCGATAACTAATAATTTGGTCTTGGTTGGCGAAGTGTGAGTGCCTCGCAACTTCACGGCGGAATTATCTGGCAGCATCATATAAAATTCCTAAGCTTTTGGCATTCGCTTAACGCGAGTGCGAAATCCAGCTGATTCATAGCTGTTTCGAGCGGTACTAGATTCAGTTTAAAGGTGTGCTTTTGCAGTTCGAGTTTTAGATTCTGGAAAATGTTAAGCGCACGCAAGTTATGTACTTTAAGTAAAGCCTCCAGGGAATTAATTAAAAGTAAAAGTTCATCTAGGCCGATCGGCTCTGTCGTGCTGAATTCCGTGTCATCGGAACTAAGTTGCAAAGTTTCACTGAAATTTTGGAGAGCTACGCAATCATCGAGCAGGGTTTTAGACAGAACGTCGAGCAGGCCATCGATTGGTTCTGGAGCGTTATTTTGTTTGAGTAGCGCTTCTAAGTTTGCTGCGGCATTGGATAACGTCATCGCACCAAGCGTTGCGGCGCTTCCTTTTAAATTATGAAGTATTTTGGTAGCGTTCAGTGTTGCGCCCTGATCAAGTTGAGCGGCGATTTGTTCGACCACATGGCGTTGCTCCTCACAGAACAAGGTCACTGAGTTTGCATACAGTTGCTGATTATGGCCGAGGCGAGCGAGAGCTTTTTGGAGACTGGCGGTCGAGGTTTCGGTGTCGTGTTGATTCGACATGTTGTTTTGCGCTGCTATTGCCGGTATTGCCGGTATGGCAGGAATAAACTTGACGATGGTCTTGATTAATACCTCAATGTCGATGGGTTTGCTGATATGGTCGTTCATGCCGGCGGCGAGACAGGCTTCTCGATCGGATGGCAGCGCATTGGCGGTCATGGCGATAATTGGCAACTCTTTAAAACCGAACTGTTGCCGTAATAGGTTGGTGGCCTCAAAGCCATCCATGATCGGCATTTGGATGTCCATCAATATGATATCGAAAGGATGACGAGTCGCGCTAATTTTGGCGAGTGCTTGACGACCATCTCCGGCGACATCAACTAGGGCGCCCTCATGAATTAATAATTCGCGGGCGACTTGCTGATTCATCGCATTATCTTCAACAAGCAGGATATGTAAACCCGAGAGATGTCGAGTGATTGGTGTGAGCGGTGCACGACGGTCAATACTGACTGAATGCCCGGCGCTGATATCGGCCACAATATCAAACAACATTGAGGCCGTGATCGGTTTGACTAGATAGCCGTCGACCGGTTGGTGGTCGGTCGTCACATAATTGGGCAATTGTTCTCGCCCGGCGCCGGTATCCATCATAATGATGGGCGCCGTGCCATGTTGTTGTGTCTCACGCAGACGCAAAGCGGTTTCCCAGCCATTCAGGCCGGGCATATTTCGATCAATAAAAATAACATCATATCGACCTTGATTGCTGGCTTTTTGCGCCTCTACCTTTTGCAATGCTTCAAGGCCACTGCTTGCCAAATCGGTGTGCCAGCCTAATTGTTCAGCCATTTGCTTGAGGAAATTGCGTGCGTGGGCATTGTCATCGACGATCAGAACCGTTAAGTTCGGTTGTGAGGTATTGAGTTCTCGTGTAATTGTTGAGGATTCTTGGGCGCGGTCTCGTTGGAACGTCAGGGTAAATTTGAAGCAACTCCCCTGGCCGGGCGTACTGTCTACTGTTAATTCCCCCCCCATCAGGCTGACCAGTCGATGACTGATCGCTAAACCGAGTCCTGTTCCACCAAAGCGCCGGGTGGTCGAGGTTTCGGCTTGGGTAAAACTATCGAAGATTTTGCTTAATTTATCGTCTGGAATACCGATTCCGGTATCTTGAACGGCAAATTCAATGGTCGTTCGATCCGAAAGTGTTTCAAGGGTATGCAATTGAACGACAACTTCACCCTGTTCGGTAAATTTAAGCGCATTACCGGTCAAATTAAGCAAGATCTGTTGCAGACGTAAGGCGTCACCAATCAGCGAGTGAGGAATGGTCGCGTCAATGTCGAATAAGACTTCGATATTTTTCTTTTCAACGGCGGTGGACAGGACCACCGATAGATTTCTGAGCAGTTGATCGAGATGAAAGTTGACCTGTTCGAGTTCCAATTTACCCATCTCGACTTTTGAAAAATCGAGAATATCGTTCAAAATCCCAAGGAGGGATTTGGCTGCGGCATGCGCTTTTTGAGCATAGTCGCGCTGCTGATCTGAAAGTGAGGTGCGTTGAATCAGTTGCAGCAAGCCGAGCACCGCGTTCATTGGCGTGCGAATTTCATGGGACATATTGGCGACAAAGGCGCTTTTGGCTTGAGCCAGTCGTTCAGCTTGCTCTTTGGCCTTGCGCATTTCTTCTTCCATCTGTTTACGTTCGGAAATATCCGCGAGTACGCAATGGGATCTTACAAAATTTTGGTTTGCATCATATTGATCGGCGCTATCTAACAGCACCGTGATAATACGCCCGTCTTGGGTAGTAAGTTCTAATTCTCTCAATAAGCTTAAATTGGTGTGATAAGCGAGTGCAACATCGGGATTCAAGGCTGGCGTCGGGGTGGCACAAAACTCCTCAATTGAGTGACCGATAATTTGCTCCATTGAAAAACCCAATTTGTCGCAAAGTTGCTGGTTGGCATCAATGATCTGTTTCTTGAGATCAAGTGCGAGATAAGCGATCGGGATATTTTCAAACATGGACCGAAATTGCGCTTCACTTTTGCGTACTTCAGAGGTCATTGAGGTTGCCAACGCAAGCGCTCGACTGCGCCCATTCACTAACTGCCAGGTCAGTAGTGTCAACAGTAAGCTTAATAATCCGGCGCTGCCGACAATGATCATCGGTTTGCTCTGATCGACGCGCGCTTTAAATTGTGGTTGGGCATGAATCAGTAAGGTCCAGCGGTGACCGGCGCTGTTAATTTCGCGTTGGGACGTTAAGAGCGGCGCCGTTGTTAAATCGAGCGGATTGCCATACATTCGAGTGTCTTCGTTGATTTGATCACCGTCAAATATTTCCAGATGTAGATCGCTTTCTTGTTCACCTCCGATACCCTGCATAAAATCTTTCATGCGAAACGGCTCATACACCCAGCCAAGTAAATGGTTGCGACGTTCTTCGAGCGTTAAATACGGCAAGCCCGTTTTATAAACCGGCAGATAAATTAAAAAACCGGATTGAACGTCTTTCTCGGTTTCTTGTAACAATTTGACTTTTCCGGACATACTAATCGCATTATTGTCTCGGGCATAGCTCATGGCTTTGTTGCGAATCGTTTCGGAAAACATGTCGTAGCTGAACGCGCGCAGATTTCGACCGACGAAGGGCTCCAGATAAATAATCGAACTATAAAATTCCCGATCACCTTCAGGCCGAATATTATAGTCATTAAAGCCCTCGTGACGCATTTGAGCTAGATGTTGCCTTTTCTGAGCTTTGGGAATTAACAAGGAGAAGCCCACGCCTTGAATTCCGGGGTAGCGTTGATCAAGATGCAGTGACGCAATATAGTTTTGGTATTCATTACGGGTTACGTTATCAGAAGCATTAAATAGCCCGCGCGCACCGTATAAGACTTGTTCGTAGGTTTCAAGACGCTTATTGATACTTTCTTCCAATTGGCGCACCCGAAAATCGAAATAGGCCTGATTGTCATGTTGCAGATCTCGTTTGGCATCGTACCATAAGCCATAGCTAAATGCGCTCGCGGTCAGCGCAACTGCTACCGTTAGAAATTGCATTCGAAGTTGTTTGGCGATTGACCTTAAGCGGGATGTTGATGGCATGAGCAGAATTCGGGCGAGTTAGACGGAAATCTCAATCAAGGTTGCATCATCCGGCAAATCGGCATTGCCGTAATGCATGATCAGCGCGGTGCAAATTTCATCCAATTCAAGTTTCGCCTGGCTGGTTGAGGCTAAAAAGGCCTCAAGCCGCTGTTGACCGAATTGTTCACCCGTTGGCGAGTGGACTTCGGTGACTCCGTCGGAATAGATATAGATATGATTGGCATCAAGGGGAAGGGTGACACCGTCAGGACCAATGTTAAGTGTATCGAGGATGCCTAAGGGTAAATTGCTGGAGGTGATTCTATGAGTGATCTGTTCATTGTGAAAAATTAGGACGTCGGGCAAGCCGTGGTTCCAAAATTTGGCGATATCTCTGCTATAGTTTCTCAGATAAATAATATCCTGCCCGAGTTTGAATGAATCACACGGCAACCGCAAAATCTCTGCGCAATTTATCCATAACGCAAAGAATTTTACTGGCATCTTGCATGTAAGTTTCAAAAGTTGTGACGACTGAATCGTA
>CANNKG010000079.1 GCA_947505105.1 Methylococcaceae bacterium
ACTCAGTCAATTTAATTATGGCGGGTGTAGTTCAAAAAAAACCGTTCGTGGTGAGCTTGTCGAACCATGAACCGCAAATCCTTCGACAAGCTCAGGACGAACGGGGTATTTATAAGTACTCGACAAAACAAAATTGACTGAGTACTAGTACCCAAAAGAACAGCAATTCCTCTAATGAATATCGTTGACGTTTATTGCACGACACTTATGCTTCATCATAGTGGAAACGCTTTCTTGGCTTAGGTGTCGTTGGTTATCTGGTAACTGCGGGTCATGAATCAGTTAATAGCATTTAACTTTCAATATTAATATGTCGCATTGATTGCATTTTTTAGCGCACTTTTTCGATAACTTACTTTCTATTTCAATATGTTGAATGCTATTGATATTTGGAGCTTTTAGCGAACCAGCGCGCAAATACAACAGTTGCCGTTGCCATAACGCACTTCTATATTTCAGAAAAAATAATTGCAGCAAGCCAGTCGCTTCAAGCTAGAGTGGCAATTGATGATAAATTTTTAGTATTATCATTTGCATATTTTAGAATGTGCTAAGCTTAAAGTGCATTTTTAATTGAATCTGAGTAAGTGTTAAGTCATGAGGTTTGCGCGGCAAGGTTTATTCACTTTTTTTTTGCGTAACTCAAATGGTATTTTTTATCGAGTTACAGTTTTACCTTGATTTTTTTGATTATTAGACTGATAAAAATGATTGGTAAGGCTAATTCTTTGAATAGCAAAGCTTGGGTAATTTTTTCTTAAGTTGGGTGACGTATGAGCACTTCTAAGTACTTTGTACAGAAAGATGAATTGATTTCCAATCAATGCTTAAACAACTATGCGCCAATATTGCAAGTCGCGCCTCATTTTCGTAATAAGGCGCATTTTATAGACTACCTGAATGTTTGGATATGAAATTGGTTTATTTTTTTCAGCGTTATCTGGAAAAAATCTCATTAAATGCTCAGTTAAATTTCGCATTTATGAGTTACTTACTGATAGCTCTAATATTTGGCGCCAACGTCCACCACAATTCATTGTTAAATCAATCTGCGAATGAGTTTTATCAAAAAAAATTATCAGTAATCATTGATTTTAAGGAAATAAAAATTGCATTATCGGAAATCGATAATGGCATCCAGAGCCTACGAAATGGGGCGGTTGATGGTGTTTCTACTCAGATGATACAACATTATGAGCAGGCGGTTGACGACGTTAAAAGTCAAATAAAAAGCGCTCAAGCGCATATTGTGCACATAAAAACTCAAGTCAAATTAGCTGATTTTTATAGTCGTTTTGATGATTATAAAAGTAAAGTCGATGATGTAATCGCCTTGAGCGAAGCTAAGAATCGTCCTGGCGTCGATGAACTGATATTAAACGAACTGGCACAACAAAATGAAGTTATGGCAATGCTGAACAATTTGTTGTCAGATCAGCCGGCGTATGCTGAAAAATTCTATGCATCAATTCAACACCAGTTTGTCGATGCACGAATGATCATATTGTATATTTCAATTGTAGGTTTGGTGGTCGTTCTTGCTTTTAGCCTCGCCTTCATATGGTCATTATCGAACAAAACCACAATACTCAAGCTAGATCCACGTTATTCGAACAGCACGTGCTATTGTTAGAGGAGCAAACCTTGGAACCAAAAGCGAAACAGCATGAATTGCAACATACCGAGATTTGGTATCGCAATATTATTGAATTTGCGCCAGATGGTCTTTTGGTGATTAATCATGCAGGCGAGATTTTGTTAGCCAATCCTAAAGCCCATCTTATTTTAGGTTACGCTCAAGGTGAATTGCTTCGAAAGAGGGTCGATGACTTCATTCCAGCAGATTTGCGTTCAAGTAAGCGTGCTTTGATCAAAAGCTTGATGCTTGAAAGTGGGGAGTGTGGTATACCTCAAGGTCTCGAATTAAGAGCGACACGTAAAGATGGCGTGGAGATCGCTGTGGAACTGGGAATGGCTTTGTTGCCTAAATTTAAAGAAATGAATTCCTGTGCCTGTGTCTCGTTGAAAGATATTAGTGAACGTAAGGCCACAGAAGACCTGTTGTTGAAAAAGGAAAACCAAATTCGTTTTATGCTTGAATCCAGTCCAGTTGCGGTGAGGATGGTTGATAAGAAGACCCATGAGATTGTCTTTGCTAATCAATCCTATGCCGATTTACTCCATTTAAAACTGGAAGATCTTCAGGGAATGAATCCAATTAAATTGTGGGCCGATCAAGATCAATTCGTCTCAATATCTCAGCGCTTGGCTAACAACGAAAATGTGAGTAATGAAATCGTCGAAACCATTCGGCCTGATGGCACTAGATTGTCGGCGCTCGCTTCATTTGTCAACGTTTCTTATGGACAGCATGAATGTATCTTGGGCTGGATTTCGGACGTTACTGAACTTCAGCGCGGTAAACAGTTGGCGGAAGAAGCAACTCGTTTAAAGTCAGATTTTTTGGCGAATATGTCGCATGAGATTCGTACGCCCATGAACGCGATTATCGGCATGGCTTTTCTGGTACTTAAAACAGAAATGACTCAGCGCCAACGAGAATATATCAAGAAAATTCAAGGCTCCAGCCAGCATTTATTGGGTATTATCGATGATATTTTGGATTTTTCCAAGATCGAAGCGGGTAAGCTTAAAATTGATTATCGTGATTTTGAACTGAATAGTTTGCTTAATACTATAGCCAGTTTTGTAGCAGAAAAAGCCATGCATAAGGGCTTAGAATTCTTATTTGACATTGATTTTGCTATTCCGCGCTATTTGAATGGCGATACTCTGAGGCTTGGCCAAATTTTGCTGAACTACGTGAATAATGCCATCAAATTTACTGAACAGGGCCATATAGCGCTCACTATCAAAATGTTGGCGGAAACCGATCAGGAGGTTTATTTATATTTTGCGGTAACTGATACCGGAATCGGTTTAAGTGTGGAACAGCGGAGTTTAATTTTCAATTCATTCCAGCAAGCCGATAGTTCAACGAGTCGGAAATACGGTGGAACAGGCTTGGGACTGACTATATCCAAGCAATTGGCTGAATTAATGAAGGGTGAGGTTGGTTTAGAAAGTGAGCTTGGCCAAGGCAGCACTTTTTGGCTTAAGTTGTCTCTGAGGAAATCGATCAATCATGGAACTTTCAAGGGAGAGTTGCCTGATTTTAGTCAAAAGCGGGCACTCGTAATTGATGATCATCAGTATGCGCGTAAAGTGCTTGGGGACTTATTAACTAATTTAGGAATATCGGTCACTGAAGCGGAAGGTGGACGAGAAGGCATTGCTTTAATCCATCAGGCATCGAGTAATCAAGAACACTTTGATATCATTTTCATTGATTGGTGTATGCCTTTATTTAATGGATTTGAAACAGTGCGCGAGATTCACGCGCTTGACTTACAACCCAAGCCTTATTCAATTCTGGTGACCTCTTATGGAAGAGATGATGTCTTGTTGGATGCGGAGCAGGAAAAATTTGACGATATTCTTATCAAGCCAGTCAATTCTTCTACCTTAGTGGATTCTTTGGCGCGTCTGTTTGGATATCAGTGTGTTGCAATTGAAAAAACAGATTCCAACTTTAGCATAGTTGAAAAGCAACTGAAAAAAATCAAAAATTCGCGCCTCTTGTTGGTTGAAGACAATAAGCTTAATCAACAAATTGCCGAAGAAATATTAACGATGGTGGGTTTTACTGTCGATATTGCCGATCATGGTGAGCAGGCTATAAGTATGCTGGAAAGCCGAACGTATGATTTGGTGCTGATGGACATGCAAATGCCGGTAATGGATGGTCTGACCGCAACAAAATTGATCCGACAGAATCCAATTCATCATGATCTGCCTATTATTGCAATGACCGCTAATGTTATGCAATCGGATAGAAATCAATGTCTTGACGCTGGAATGAATGACTATATTGCTAAACCAATTGAACCCGATCAGTTATTTGCGATGCTCATTAAATGGATAGTTCCAAAATCTCAGATATCCGAGAAATTAATTGCAATCGAGGACCAGACGGAAAACCCAGTGAAGCGACAGCTGGCGGAGCAACTGGCCTTACCTGAGGTTCCAGGGCTTGATCAACGCCTAGGATTACGGCGTATGCTTTGGAATCATGATCTCTACATTAATACTTTACGTTCTTATGTGCGTAATCAGGACGAATATGCTCATCAACTGCAGGATGCGCTCAATAAGATGGATTGGCCAACGGCAGAACGTCTGGCACATTCGGCAAAAAGCATCTATGGTTCTATTGGCGCTATAGACATTCAACACATGGCCATGGAGTTGGAAATGTTACTTAAAAATAAAGCAGACATTGCCAGCATCAATTCGGTTTACTTAGTGTTTAAAGAATCGATCCGAATTTTGGTTAAAAGCATTATCGATGTGTTGCCTTCACAGAATAACGACGATACAACGCTTTTGGGCGTTCCCGACAATGCTAAAGAGGTATTGGCGAAATTGGTTGGTTTTCTGAACGCGAGTGATAGCGATGCCTACGATATGGTTGACCAGCATACGAAATTGCTGAAGGCATGTTTGGGGAAGAGCTGTTTTGAAAAATTCGACCGCGCGATTAAACAATATGATTTTAAACAAGCATTAGAGTTATTGGAGTCGCAACTATTGAAACTGGATGTTGACTTAAGTGATGCAAATTAACAAATTGGATGGTTCGAAGATTATCAAGGATACGGTCTTTTCTGTGTGGCGAGGGAGGCTTTTGATTATGCAGGTTAACGGTGAATTGTTGATACGATTATACTGTTTCATCTGGTAGCTTATGAAGCTTGATGTTGAACGAATAACTCCAATCATTAGTGCGAGTTGAGGGAGCACACCATGTTATTAAATGAAAAAGCAACTTTATTAGTCGTAGATGATACCCCTGAAAATCTGATGCTGATAAGTAATTTACTCAAAACGCATTATCGGATTAAGGTTGCCAATAATGGCCACAATGCGCTAAAAATTTCCAGTGGAGAGGTTCAGCCGGATCTTATCTTACTCGATATTATGATGCCTGAAATTGATGGTTATGAAGTTTGTCGACGTTTGAAAGCCGATCCAAAGACGGTTGATATTCCGGTTATTTTTTTGACGGCCAAAAACGAAGGCGATGACGAAGCATTAGGCTTTCAGCTGGGGGCGGTTGATTATATTACTAAGCCGGTTAGTTATCCGGTCTTGTTCGCCAGAATAAAAACGCATTTGGCGATGAAGAGGGTTGAGAATTTTTTACGTGATCAAAATGCATTTTTAGAAAATGAAGTCAGACTGCGTACCCATGAAATTGAAGACGCTCAAGAAATCACCGTGTTAACCTTGGCAGCGCTAGCCGAAACGCGTGACAATGATACCGGCAATCATCTATTTCGTACCCAACATTATGTGCGAATCTTAGCCGAAAAACTGCGTAATCATCCCCGCTTTAAAAATTTTTTGGATAAGCGCAATGTTATCGAATTGCTATTCAAATATGCGCCTTTGCATGATATTGGTAAAGTCGGTATTCCAGATCGTATTTTGCTGAAACCGGGACGCTTTACATCCGAGGAATTCGAAATTATGAAAACTCACACAACGTTGGGGCGGGATGCAATTAGTCGTGCGGAACAGCAATTGGGCGTAGAAAATTCATTTTTAAAATATGCAAAGGAAATCGCTTACTCTCATCAGGAGAAGTGGGATGGTAGTGGTTATCCTCAGGGACTTAAGGGGGAGGATATTCCGATTTCCGCTCGATTAATGGCGTTGGCTGATGTGTATGATGCGTTGATCAGTCGTCGAGTGTATAAAGAATCCATGAGCCACGAACAAGCCGTTGAGACTATCATTGAGGGACAAGGCAGCCATTTTGATCCGGATATTGTCGAGGCGTTTGTCGAACTGCAGCATGAATTTAAATTAATTGCCAATCGATTTTCGGACGCAGGATGAGTGTATTGAATATTTCTCTAATATCCTGCATGATCTACCGTTATAGTTGATGGGTGTTGAGAGTTTTCATGACGATAGAAGATACTGTGAGCGACAAAAAACAAGCTACAATTTTAGTGGTAGATGATACGCCTTATAATCTGACGTTGATGAGTTCTTTACTCAAAAATGAATATCGGGTCAAAATTGCCATCAACGGCTTGACGGCGTTGAAAATTGCCCAATCGACAGAGCCGCCCGATATCATTTTGCTCGATATTATGATGCCGGAAATGGATGGCTATGCCGTTTGCTGGTTTCTGAAAATGAATGATCAAACTCGGGATATTCCAATCATTTTTTTAACCGCAAAAACTGAAGAATGTGATGAAACGAAAGGGCTCAATTTAGGTGCGGTCGACTATATCACCAAACCGATTAGTGGGCCGATTGTGATGGCGCGGATTAAAACTCATCTCGAAGTCAAGCTGTTAAGTGATCATTTGAAAAAGCGTAATCAATTTATTAAAACGACCTTTGGTCGTTTCATGTCGGATGATGTGGTTGAAAAACTGCTGGATTCGCCGGATGGTTTGAAACTGGGTGGAGAATCATTGACGGTCACCGTCGTTATGTCGGATTTACGCGGTTTTTCGGCATTGTCGGAACAATGGCCGCCTGAAATTGTAGTTGGAATGTTAAACAACTATCTTGCGGTCATGACTCAAGTCATTTTCAGGTACTCAGGCATTATCAATGAAATTATTGGTGATGCGATTTTGATACTGTTCGGTGCTCCGATCACTCGTCCGGATGATAGCGATCGAGCAATTGCTTGTGCATTGGAAATGCAGTCGGCGATGGCGCAAGTTAATCAACATAATAGACTTAATGACCTACCTGACTTGGCAATGGGCATTGGTGTGAATACCGGAAAAGTTGTGGCAGGCAATATTGGCTCAAGCATGCGCATGCATTATACCGTGATTGGCGATACCGTTAATTTAAGTGAAAGAGTCGAGTCAAGAGCTGTTGGTGGTCAAGTGTTGTTGACAGAATCGACGATGCAGGCAACCTCGCTTGATGTTGTCGTTAAAGAGAAACTCACCTTGGTTGTCAAAGGGTTTAAAAACCCGGTTGATGTCTATGACGTTACGGGAATTAATGGAAAATATCAGTGCGCCATCCCATCGTTGGAAAGCATATTTTCACCCTTGTCGGTTGCGATTTCGATGTTTTTTCAGATCATTGAAGATAATCATCCGCTGGAAAAGCAGTATTCAGGGAAAATATTGAAAATTGCTGAAAATGCGGCGATTTTCTATTCGGATACTGAATTATCAAAATTAATGAATTTGAAAATCAGTTTAAATAATTCTAATGTTTGGCGGGATGCGTCTATTATTTACGCAAAGATTACTAAAGTCATTATAGATGAGCCTAATTGCTATGAAATGCACTTTACTTTCATCGATCAGGCAGTTAGAGAGTATTTGAGCGAAACTCAGCAGAAGATGCAGTAAACTGGATATCGTTTACGCAATTTAGATAACAATTAGTATTTCAGCTAAATCGTTGTGTGCTTCTTTACGTTCCACCATTGTGATGCCATCAGTGAAATTAATACACAAGTCATCTGGAGCGATTTTGTTCTTCCAGCCACGCTTGAAACATCAAAACATCCCATAAGTCGGTCTGCCAGTTTTGTTGCCCGGATAGATGTTCCTGCCATTTCTTTCTAATGGGAGCAGAATGCAGATAACCTTCTTGATCTAGGCGCGTTTCATTGAGCAATGTTTCCGCCCAATCCCGCAAATCATGGCGCAGCCAATGATCAATTGGTACTGCGAAACCCATTTTAGGGCGATCGATTAATGCTTGAGGTACATGACGATACAATACTTGCCGCAAAGGCCATTTACCTATTCCATCATTTAGTTTCATTGATTGCGGCAATTGCCAGGCAAATTCGAACACTCTATGATCCAAAAATGGTACGCGCGATTCAAGAGATACACTCATCGCTGCTCGATCGACTTTGACTAAAATATCATCTGGTAAATAAGTCATACTATCAAGTAACATCATCCACTGAATCTGATCCAATCCATTAAAATCAGGTGATTGATCCGCTAAACTAGGTAAGGTTTTAGCCTCTTTAACGATGGATTCAGCGTTAGACCAATGGGTAATAAAATTGGCGTAGAGTTCTTTTACCGTTTCGCAGGTGAGTACACGAGCCCCCTTATAGAGCTTATCCCCAATATGAGTCGAGCCTAAAGATAAATGACTCGTTAAATTATTCCAGCGTTGGGCGGATAGGCTTGTGATCCCTGTTGCTAATAATCGTCTTAATGGCAGGGGCAGCAAAATGATCTTATGCCATAGATTTGCCGTCATCACATAACGGTTATAGCCACAAAACAATTCATCACCAGCGTCACCAGATAGTGAGACTGTGACGTGTTCCTTTGCGAGTTGGGATACAAGATACGTGGGTATTTGAGAGGAATCGGAAAAGGGTTCATCATACACGCTTGGTAGTCGGGGAATTACTGCCATTGCCTGATGAGGGGTGACATAAAGTTCGTGATGATCAGTACCTAAATAACCAGCAATTTTTTTGGCAAAAATTGCTTCGTCGTAGCCTTGTTCGTTAAAGCCAATAGTAAAGGTTTTAACGGGTTTCATCGACTGCGTTTGCATCAATGCGACAATTAAAGAAGAATCTATTCCTCCCGATAAAAAAGCGCCGAGCGGGACATCTGAGATCATTTGTTGCTTAATGGCATCCTTAAGCAACGTTTCTAAATGATCAATAGCTTGATTAGGGCTTCCGCTAAATAAATTAGCTGCTCCGGCTTCTGCAGCCTGAGAAGCCGACCAAAATATCGATTGTGTTGGTTCCCGGTGTAGTAATGAAACGGTTAGTAAGTGGCCTGGCAGTAATTTAGATATCCCGTCGTAAATCGAATAAGGCGCGGGAATATAATTTAACTTTAACTGTAAACTTAAGGCGCTGCGATTAATGCTATTTTCAAAAGCTGGATGTGC
Organism: Methylococcaceae bacterium; assembly: GCA_947505105.1. Lineage (GTDB taxonomy): Bacteria > Pseudomonadota > Gammaproteobacteria > Methylococcales > Methylomonadaceae > SXIZ01. The sequence continues at coordinate 8,998 of CANNKG010000079.1, forward strand.
GCGCAATGCTTTTAATTCGGAACCAAACAAAAACACGGCATTATCGCCCTGACCCTGCCAGCCGTAATAGAGGGGTTTTTCACCAAATCGATCACGTCCTAAGGTCAGTTGACGGGTCTTTTTATCCCATACCGCAAAAGCAAACATACCGACCGATTTTTTGACCGTAGCTTCAATACCCCAAGCATCAAAACCAGCTAATAATGTTTCGGTATCGGAGTGTCCTCGCCAAACAGGAGCACAATGGCTAAGCTCAAGCTCTAATCGTAGCGATAAATGATTATAAATTTCCCCATTGAAAGCTATTACATATCGGTCAGATGCTGAAACCATCGGTTGATGTCCAGCTGAAGAAATGTCAAGAATAGATAGACGTCTATGACACAAGCCTACATTAGCTTCAAGATCATGCCACTCGCCAGTAGAATCAGGGCCTCGGTGAGCTATGCGATCACCCATTCTATGCAAAATATCAGCGCTATGAATTTGCTCTGACGAACTTAAATATCCTGAAAATCCACACATACTTCAAATAATTCTTACCATGACGCCAAAGGCACGAACCATCATAGTAGACATGTCCAGGATGATGGTCAAGCAAAACCGGACACTATTAATGCTACTTTTCTATAACTAAACACTCAGTTGTAGGGTTTTTGGGAACGCACATTAATAATTTGATGAGGCTTATGTAAGCTCTCGGTAGCCAGTACTCAGTCAATTTTGTTTTGTCGAGTACTTATAAATAGTTCGTTCGTCCTTGGCTTATCGAAGGATTTGCGGTTTATGATTTGACAAGCTCACCACGAACGGTTTTTTAAACTACACCAGTCAAAATTGAATTGACTGAGTATGAGTCCTGAATTGCTCTACCACCATTCATGTAATCCGACTAAGGGCGGCTTCGAAACTTAAGTTATTTTATGTACGTTACTTAACTATCAAGCATGAGGCTGAGATGTAGATAATTATTTAAAGTCTCCGGGTAGCGTCATTTTTTTTACGTGTCAATCCAACTAATCCCAGAAATCCTGTTCCAAATATCCACGTTGGATCTGGAATTGGTGTTGAAGAAGAGTTCATTCCAGATTGTATAGGTGATGAATATTCTGTTTCGTTTCGTGTGGATGTATGCCACGTTCCAAAGTCTGGCGTCCGAGTAAGTGCGAATAATTCACGAGAGACCCCTTGTTTTAAGTCCATATAGGCTGAATTCAAGGTGCTAGTAAGGGAGAGATTTGCATTGAATGAAGTAAAACCAGTTATTTTGGAAGTATTACCCATCATGCCACTTATTTGATTAGTAAGACTTGTGATATTAGTTAGTGTAGTGTTAGTTGTATGTAATTTTTCAATAGTTCGAATGTTATTTGAACTATTTGTGCAAGTTATTACGCCAGTTGCATTAAATTCAGAATTTAATGTAAAACTGCCGCACGTTGATGCAAAAGCAGTTGAAAAATTTAGAGTAGTTAGTAGCAAAACTGCGTATGCGTTAAATTTCATAGTCTTTTTCCCCTTCCTGTATATTTATATTCAATTCTTCTATTAAATTTAGCTATTGAATGATGTAGAAGCCAATCTGGCACTCTTTGATAAAGCAAAAAAGATGCCATTTATTTAATTAATTGATATATATATTAATTTATTGGGACTCACAGTGGTCTAAGACTTTTTATATGATAAGAGGCAAGATGCTATGACAATTATGTCAGTTTGTCATGACAAATATGTCAGTTTGTCATGACAATTATGTCAGTTTATCATGACATAATTTTCAAATAGCCGCACACCTATAATCTTGTTATAACGACTATGTCTATATCTAAGTCAATAATTTTATATACCTTAAAAAAATTAGGCTAATCTTATACTATAACTTAAGAGATTTAAGAGACGTTCTTATGAAAAATTACACTCCAAAGGAGTTACAGCAGGCTTTAGAGCTATGCGCAAGCGAACCTATTCATCAAGTTGGTCGTATCCAATCGCATGGCGCGATGATTGTTATCAGCGCGGAATCGACTCGTAAAGTGTTGCAGATTAGCGCCAATCTAGCCAAAATTCTTCAGCTTCCCGAGGGTCCTTTCCTAGGCAAATCCCTTGCTGATGTAATAGGTGAAATGCAGGCGATCCAAATCGAAAAATTAATTTCAAAGATCGATTGTCAGTCTGCCGCTAATGACAGGATTTCGTTTATGGGTCGGGCTAACTCACTTCTTTACGCAAGTGTCTTTTGTTCGAGTGATATGTTTGTAATTGAGTTTACCCCTGAAATTGAGGCTTTTTCGCTAGAAAATCAGGCACAACACATAATAGAAAATCAGCGCTCGTTGCTTTCTATTGAGAATGAAATCGATCTGTTGCGCTACCTTGAAAAAATGAGTGAATTAACTCGGAATATGACCCAATTTGACCGTGTCATGATTTATCGTTTTGATACTAATTGGGATGGCGAAGTTATTGCTGAAGCACGGATTGAATCGGCTGAGTCATATTTGGGTAGTCGTTTTCCGGCGAGTGACATTCCCCCACAGGCACGGGAACTTTATACTCAGAATCGTTTCCGTTTAGTGGTTGACGTCGAAGCCAAACCGGTGGCCTTGGTTCCCGATCTAAACCCAGTCACCGGACAACCGCTTGACATGACGTTATCGATACTGCGTAGTTTTTCTCCGGTGCACGTTGAGTATCTGCGCAATATGGGGGTTAAAGCGTCTATGTCGATCTCCTTGTTGCAAGGCGGTCGCCTATGGGGGCTTATTGCCTGTCATCACATGACCTCGAAATCGCTATCGAGCGCCATGCAAGATTCAGCGGTGCGGATTGGTCAGATTGTATCGACAAGGCTCTCCGCAGTCGAAGCGCAGCAGCGTCAAAGCCTTGGAGGTGATGTCAGCTTAATCGTCGGCTTGTTGCTCAAACTCATCAACATAGACTCTGTTGAGGTCGTTCTCGGTCGACTGCAATCTCAAATGCTGACGTTGTTAGATAGCACTGGTTTAATAGTTATTATCGAGGGTCATCGCTATAGTCTTGGCCAAGTGCCGGATCAAGCGGCAATCGATGGATTGTTAGCTTGGCTTGGACATCAGTCCGTGACTGAGGTATTTTCATGTAATGATCTTTCTACTCAATACCCACCCGCTGCTATATACGATAGCATTGCTTCCGGCATTGTTGCATCACCCGTGTCGGCCGATATGCGTAATTGCATGATCTGGTTTCGCCCCGAACGCCTTCGTACCGTGTGTTGGGCGGGTAGTCCACACAAATCTATTGACGCCGATGATGCCGGTAATATTCGACTCTCGCCGCGTAAATCTTTCGAAACCTGGACCGAATTATGGCGAGGTCGAAGTGCTTCTTGGACCGTCGCAGAAATTGATGCGGCGGCAATTTTAGCTCAAGCACTGACTGAAGGTATCGCTCAGAAAGCTCGTCTGGAGCAATCGCTGGCTGCACAACGAACCATTGAAAAGCGTTATGCCTTAGCATTGGATGCGACCAATGATGGCATTTGGGACTGGAACATTCAAACCGGCAGAACGATTACCAATCCAGCATTTAGCACGATGTTAGGTTTCTCGCCGGACGAGCTAGGAACTGATTCGAACACCGATTGGATACATTTGCTGCATCCGGATGATCGAAATCAAGCCTATCTTATCGCCAACGAAGGATTAAAACACGAAGGTCGGTATGATGTTGAATTTCGTTTGCAGTGCAAAGATGGTAGTTATAAATGGATTCTCAGTCGCGGTACGGTTTTAGAGCGTGATCACACAGGTCATCCGCTTCGCGCTATTGGCACGCATACTGACTTGACTGTGCGTAAACAAATGGAAATACAGTTACGCGAAGCTAAAGAACTGGCAGAGGTGGCGAACCGAGCTAAAAGCAATTTTTTGTCCAATATGAGCCACGAACTACTTACGCCTCTTAACTGCATCATGGGTATGACAGAGTTGGTGTATCGGCAAATGGTTGATCCCGATGCATCCAAACAACTTGAAAAAGCTTTAGTGTCGGCCAGACAGCTGAAGGTTTTGATCAATGATCTTATGAATTTTTCAAAAATAGAAGGTGAAACCTTAACCTTGGAGCAGGTAAGTTTCTGTCTTGCTGACATTCTTCAAGGCTTGAAAGGGATGGTAAATAAAGCTGTCGCTCGAAAAGTACTAAGGTTTAATGTCGATGTTTCTAACGCATTAGCTCGCCGAAAGTTTCGTGGTGATCCGGCTCGGTTGGGAGATATACTTTCCAACCTTGTCGGCAATGCCTTGAAATTTACGGAACAAGGAGAAGTGAAACTACGTATCGCAATAGCCGAAGATTATGAGCCAGAAGTGCTACTGCGCTTCGAAATTGAAGATACCGGAATTGGAATCGCATCTGAAGATCAACATCGATTGTTTACTCTTTTTGAGCAAGGCGACGGATCGTCTACCCGGAAGTATGGCGGCACAGGGCTTGGATTGATGTTAAGTAAACGACTTGCCGAGTTAATGGGCGGAGACATTGGCTTGATCGGTAAAACCGGGGTAGGCAGTATATTCTGGTTCACGGTAAAGCTTGGTGTCATCGAATCGACCAGTGAGAATGATTCGACCGAACCGTACCCGTTTACTGATGATAACCTGGATGTTAGTCAAGAAAATCTAATTATCTCAAAAGATGGTCGTGCCAACGAAACCTTAGAACCAGAGACTATCAACCTTGAAGAACTTAAGATTGCAGGTTGCACGTTACTGAAATTGATTGAACGTAACGAAATAGATGCCTTTGACGAATTGAAAAATTATTCGACACTATTTCGTCATGCATCTCCCACCGATTTCCAGCGCTTAATAATCGCGATGGAGCAATTCGATTTTGAAGTCGCTGAAGAAGCGCTTAGAACGATTTTGCAGCGTCACGCTATAGTGAGCTGAATTAACGAAAAAATGGTTAACTGCTCTTTTGAGATTAATTAAGGTGCTCAAAGATTGATGTTATGGTAAACGCTCACAGCCAATACCCGCCTGTATTTGTTGTTTAAGCGCAGTGAATCCATAATGTTCAGTAATTTGTAAGGCCTCGAAACGAAATTCGTCTAAACAGGCTAAATTGGCGCTGATTAGACGCATTTTGGCAGTTTCTTCAAGATCCTTTGCTTTTATCGCCAAAACAGCTTCGGGCCATTTTGCCTCTTTATTAAGTAGAAGTTCGAAACTATCCAATCCCAATTCTAGGGTTTTCAATTGATAATAACACTCCAATTCAACTCGATAGGTTTTATTCCAGCGTAAATCTTTGATGGGCAGATAGGTTTCATGATTATTCACTTGACGCTCTAGTTGAATATGCCCCGTGTCATCATAAATTTTAAGGGTATAGGGGCCTTGACCATCCTGCCAACTCAACCATAGATTATCGTTCGATATGGTTAATGAATTGATACCGCCGACATTAACACCGCGGAAGCTGCAGTTTTTATGAATATCGTGATTAATCGGGTTCTGGACAATTTTACGATCTTCTACTGATTCGGTAGACAAGCGCTTAGTGAATGGTGCATTGGTCGCGGAGGCGTCGCTAAGCAGATCAGGCATATTTTTTGGGGCTAACGTCTCTGTACACGACTTCGTTTCAGAACAGTTATTCTCCTCGATAAACTGCCCTGAGACTGCTGAATGATTCGCTAAAGCATAACTACACAAAACAACAAAAATTCTAAAGGGCATCATAAGCATTGTTAGGTCTCCAGAGTCGGGTGAAATTCTATTTTCTATTCTAATGTGGTTGTCTCTTGATTACCTGTAATATTTTTCAATGTATCCATAATTAAAAAATAATTTAAGCGTTCATATTCGTATCATTTGTAATCAATGTTATCTTTCTCTTTGGCGACAGGCTACCAACTTTAAACGCAATAATGTTAAATGCCATTCGTGGTGAACTTGTCGAACTATGAACCACGGAAGTGACGAAAATTATATTTAGGATCAATTTAAAAGACTTTGCTAGTATAGTTATGCAAGGGAGTCCGGCCAACAACTATAGATATTAAAGCGAATAGAGGGACATAATCCCCCTCTCTAGGGGGGGTGAGGTGACCGATAGAATGTTGCTTTATTTGCTCAGCACTCTATATCAATCCGGTGGGCTGGCTTAATTTAATATTTAATGAGGAACTATAATGAAATCAGAACAGATTGTTTCAAAAGTAACGTGTCGATATATCGGCGTTATGGTCAGCATTGTTTTTCTGGCAGTGTCGATGTTAACTGGCTGTCAGTCAACAGGAGGTCAGCAGGCTCACACGGTGAACAATGCTGCCCAAATTGACCGCGACGTGCAAAATGCCTTAACCAAACTTTACGAAACCATTCCTGAGGCTCGACAAATTGGGGCTCGGGCGAGGGGTATTTTGGTATTTCCCAATGTTGTGAAGGCTGGCTTTATCGGTGGTGCAGAATTTGGAAAAGGTGCCATGCTGAACGGCAGAAGAACTACGGGTTATTATAATATTGTTGCGGGATCGTACGGCTTGCAAGCAGGCGTGCAATCTTTCGGTTATGCGATGTTTTTCATGAACGATCAGGCAATTGAGAGTCTTAACAGTAATGACGGCTTCGAAGTAGGCGTAGGCCCCAATATTGTTATACTTGACGAAGGAAAAGCTAAAAAAGTCACTAACACTACCTTACGCGACGATGTGTACGCCTTTGTTTTCGGTCAGCGTGGTTTGATGGCAGGTTTAGGTTTGCAAGGTTCGAAAATTTCTCGAATTAATCCTTGATCGATTACATCAAAACGGCGGGTTAGTATTTTTGCAATTTAAGGATATGGATGATGGCAAATAATAACAAAACCTTGGTGCTGTTAAGTATGGTTATGTCCATGAACTTGTCCGGCTGTTTCCCCATTAAGCAGGCGGGCTGAAGTGAATTCTTCAGTTTTTTTGGGTGATTATTCAGCGTTGCAAAAGGGTAACAAGGATGAAGCGCAAAAAGTGTATATTCATCCGGACTATGCTTAAACTTGTTCAAATTACGACAAGATTATGATTGAGCCGATCAGCATTTGGGTGCGCGATACCAGTGATTTGGCCACGCTACCTAAGGATGGACGGCAGCGTTTAGTTAACCATCTGCATGGTTCGCTAGTGTATGAACTCGGAAAATATTACCACCTCATACAGAAGCCAAGTCCTGGAACATTGCGTGTTCGATCGACGTTAACCGAAGCTGATGGATCTATTTTTGCACTCGATACGCTTTCGACGTTTTTATCTCAGATGTTGGTTGCGTCTCGTTTGAAAGAAAAAAATCCGGTCAAAGTCCACAAAAACAGCAACAAGATGAATATAACTGTAATGGCTGGGCCATTCAGCAGTCGGGTTATAACCCAGAGAATCCACCTGCTAACAATTCGGGTGGTAGCGCAGCTAAAGAAACGATGCGCGGAGGGCTTCGCGGGGCGGCGGCAGGTGCTGCGATTGGTGCGATTCCCGGTGATGCCGGAAAAGGCGCCGCCATTGGGGCCACGGCGGGTGGTTTAAAGAGAGGGATTCAGGAACGTGATCGCCAGAAACAAGCGGAAGCAGCGCCGCCGGGTCTGGATAACTATAATCGGGCGATGGCGGCATGTCTTGAAGGGTTGGGGTATTCTGTCAAATAGTCTGACACCTTCAATATGAATTATTCGCGTCCGGCCGCTTGTGGTAGTGCGAGTTTTTCATTGAGCTGAGTTCTATATCATTCAACCAATGTTGGCAATAATGGGGGGCATTTGCTCCCTTCACATGAGGTGCAGAAGGTTTTTTAGACATATTTTAAAATTATTGACCAACCAACCAACCAACCATTTTGTAGAAATATTTTTTACTAATCTTGGAGCTAACAATTATGTTTACATCACAACTCAAATATATAGTGATCGCCGTTGTTTTCTCACTGACTGCTTGTTCGAGTGTCTCAGTGACTACGGATTTTGATCATTCGGTTGCCTTTTCGCAGTATCACAGTTACACCCTGATTTCCGACCAGATGACAATGTCTCCTTCAAGTAACAATGCACTTAAAGAAACTTTACGCAGTCAATTGGCTCAACAAGGGATCAGGGAAACAGACGAAAAAGCCGATTTACATATTGTGAGTCGGGTATCGACTCAAGAAAAGCTGCAAGTTCATCAATCCAGCGATATGGGCTATGGTTATCGCTATGGACGTTATCGTGGATGGGGCGGTGTGCCAAATAATTATACCGATGTATCCCAATATACCGAAGGTACGTTGATTCTTGATTTTGTCGATGCCAAAACCCAACAGCTGGTGTTTCGTGGCGTTGGCAACGCTACCGTAGACGATCCACAAACTAATGCGGCCCATATCAAAGAGATTGTGCAAAAAATAATGACGGATTTTCCCGTTAACGGTGGACATTAAATTTACGTAAGGTATTGATCTCGGCAGTAAATGCAGAAGCAATCCGATAAAACTACCGCGAGTCGTCGGGGGGCGCCCTATTCAAAATAGTGTTTTCGGATAAGTTGACCGTCAATGGTTGGGTAAAATCGACATGCAGGTCGCGCTGCGGAAAGGCGATGGCAATGCTTTTGGCGGTAAATTTTTTGTAAATGATATAACGCAAATCGCTTGCGACCACTCGCCAGTCCACGTCAGCTCGAAGCTCAAGCCAAACATACAGGCCAAAGATCAATGCATCGTTGCCAAAGTCTTCAAATAGCACAGACGGTGCAGGTTTGATTTGAACAAGGCCGTGACGCTCTGCGGCTTCGAGCAGGATAGTGGTCACATCCTGGACGGACGAATGATAGGCAACGCCCACTTTGATGCAAATTCGAACTGATTGACTGCTTAAGGTCCAGTTGGTGACTTTCTCTTCAATGAAAATACTGTTTGGGATAAGGGTTTCAATGCCGTTGCCATCGCGAATATGTGAGCTTCTGACCCCAATATCGGTAATTCGGCCTCGAATCGTGCCGACTTCAACCAGATCGCCCGGTCTAAAGGGGCGTTCGAGTAATAGCATCAGGCCGCTAATAAGATTCTTGAGCAGATTCTGCATTCCAAAACCAGCGCCGATTGCGACTGCACCGCCCATAAACGCAAAGATGGTCAATGGGATATGCGCCACCATCAGACTGGTTGTTGCCAAAAATAGCGTTTCGAAAAACAAAATCCAACGCCGAGCGATGCGAGCCAAGCTGGTATCCATGCCAAAACGTTTGATCATGAATTGCTCGATAAATATTGCGAGTCTGCGTGCTAACCAATAACCGCAGATCAAAATCAACAGCGCTGTGATTATTTTATCGAGGCTGATGCTGCGTTTGCCATGAATCTGCTGACCATCGACTTCGATAACATCATCGGCGGTGAACAGTTCGAATATCCAAATTTCGGCCAAGTAGCCTTTGACAGTTTTGAATGCGTCTTGCAAATATTCCAACATCGACTCGACACCGAACTGTCGATTCAAATCTTCCTGCCAACGGGCTAACAAATCTTCGTTGGCTTCTAAAATCGCCAGGACGCGAGATAGAATTTTGACGCGTTCAATATCTTCATGCGCAAGTAATTGGTCAAAATGAGCAGATTTTTTGAATTGGTCAGTGGATGAGTCGATCACCAAGGTGCGCATTTGCTCGACATAGCTTTGAATCACTTTTAAGTTATGTTGCCATTGTGCAGTCTGTTGATAGGCTTCACGCGCCTGATCGCGGAAGTTGTCGGTAGCGTAAGACCAGCGATATTCCCAAATCAGTTGGCGAATTTGTAGCCATTCGAGCATCCATTGCAAGGCTTGCAGTCTTAATTCGGCGGTTTGCTTTACGGCGGCTTCCGGAGAATGGCTGGGCGTAGCTATCGAGGTCGGGAAGGCAGTGATGTCGCTGTTTAAGCCGGTTTTACTTTGTTCGAGGTCGGTAATGGTCTTCTCGAGTTCGCCAATAATAGTTTTACGTTCAGATTGAATGGTTTCGCGGAGCGTTTCCATTTCCTGGAGCGATAGCGGGGCGCGAATTCGTCCTTGGCGATGAGAGAGTTCAGCTTGCTCAGTCTTGGCACGTAATTCCAGAATGTCCTGTTCAACACGTTCTATTTCGATCTTGGAGCCAACTACCCGAACCGAATCCAGACGGTTTTGTAATAAGGCCTGAGCTGCTTTTTCAGCTGCGATCGACTTCATCGAACTTTGACTGCGTTCCAGGGCTTCATTGGCTTGTCTGAGTTTGGCTGCCGACTCTTCAGCGGTTTCGATACAGCGGAGCGATTCTTGTTCAATGAACTTGAGTATGGCATTGAGAGCATTCAGGCGTTTGTTATACAGTCTTATCGTCTCTTTAAGTTCATCGTCAAGCAGAAAGGGTAGTGGTGAGGTTGTATCAATGTTGGTCGAGTCGGCGATGGTTTCTTGCCATCGAGTAAACTGTTGGCGGCGTTCCTGTAAATTCTGGACCCGTTCAATTTGTAACTCGTAAGCTTGGATTAAAACTTGTAAAAAGAAATTACGTGGTAAGACGTGGTTCCGAGAAGTCGGAGGGTCGGTTTGAGCTTTGGGATTGATTTGTTGCGCCTTAAGTTCCTCGCGAGTGCTATCTCGTTTCTTTTGTAGATCGATGAGCAGAGCAATCAGATCGAGCTGGTTATCTCCAGAGACAACAATCTTGCTTGTTTGAGTTGACTTTGGCAGTAAACTGGGCGGCGCAGCGGAAACGCAGGTTATATTGAATAACAGTATCAATCCTGCTTGAACAGCAAGAGTTTGTTGGAAGCTAAAATCGGCTTTGAGTATCATGGGTAGCTAAAATCTAAGTAGCGTTATCAAAGAAGGACGAAGCTTTTTAGCCCGCCATTCCAAATAAATGTGTCGGTGTCGTTTGAAAAGTTGATCAATCGGACCCGTTGAGATGCGCTTGGTAAATATCTGTTGTCCGTCACTTCAGATTTATAGCCGCACTAAGCTTGAGTTTAGCGCTTCTAATTTTGTCCAACGCCGCGTATGGTCAATGTCCTCGTCAAATATAAGTCCAATCATGATCTTTGTAATCGGGTAACTTAATCATTAGATTAAGTTTTCCCGGCGTTACACCCCAGTACTGAAAATAAGTTGGATTTTACCATCATCGTAATTGTATTCAGTTTTATGTTGGGTTTCCACGTTTCAAAACTTGATCATTAGTTATAAGATCCCATTTTTAATTAATCAAGGGTAAACCCCCGGCTCTGCCGGGGGACTCACAAAGTTTGACAATTCCGGGAATCATCGAGAGTCTCCCAATCTGTGAACCGCCTAAAGTTCTTAAGATTGAGGAAACAAACGATGAATCCAGCAGAAAGTTTAAAT
>CANNKG010000080.1 GCA_947505105.1 Methylococcaceae bacterium
TATCTTAGTGCTTGGGTTAACTGATGGTAGTCTTTCAAGTTCATTCTCGTCTTTAGTCGGATAGAAAAAAGCTTGGCACTATATCAGTTAGCCTTCCTTAATATCCTATTATTGGCGATTGCACTTCGGAGTTGAATCCGCCATTGTATTTGAAGTCCCATTGATAAAGTTAATTCGCAAATCAACAACAACTTATTTGGCTCGAAAGCGGAGTGAGGGTGAACTTAAAAAAACTTGGACACCTTAAGATAAGGTGTTGAATTAGTATTTATTACAAACTGGATGTAACCCAGGACTATTTGAAATGATTGCTCAAGGGATATAGTTTTGCCACCTACCTTTATTGAAAAGTTGTAGTGGTTGATACTGATTTTTGTAAGACATTTTTTTGCATGTTTCGATCCAATAGCCTAAATAAAGCCAATCGAGTTTCAATTCTCGAGCCTGGGCAATTTGCCACAGGACGGCATAGACACCAGGGCTATAAGCATTAAATTTCGGGTCAAAAAATGTGTAAACTGCTGATAAGGCATCATTGAAATAATCTACGATCGCTACCGCTATTAAGTCTCCTGCAAGGCTGAATTCGATAAAATGGCTGTGACACCATTGGCTGCCTAAAAAGCGCAAATAATCTTCCGGCGAACAGTCGCCCATTGTGCCACCGGGATGTTTGTAGTGTTGATATTTGACGTATAAATCATAATGGGATTGCTCGAACGTGGCAGATTTGATTTCGGCTCTGGTGAGTTGATTTTTTTTAATGCAGCGCTTTTGGTTGCGATTAGGTTCAAAAGTATGGATCGGAATTCGCACTGAGATACAGGCTGTACAATTTTGGCACTGGGGTCGGTAGACTTCATCGCCACTGCGCCGAAAACCTTTTGTCAGTAATTGGGCGTAGATATCATTGTTCATCGGATATTCGGGGTAGACAAAAACCGTTTGAGCGTCTCGATCAGGTAAATAATTACAAGGATGTGGATTGGTGAGCAATAGGGGTAGTGAAAACATTATTTTTTCCAAGCATTAGCCGGGGGTAATTGTGGACAAAATTGTCTCAGCAATTTGGTGAAGTGCTGACGCGAAATTTCTTCAGCGCCAAGACTGATTAAATGTTCGGTGCGCACTTGGCAGTCAATTAAGTGATAACCCCAGGTGTCAAGGTGTTGAGTTAAATGAATAAAGGCGGCTTTTGACGCGTTGGTTTCAGTGTGGAACATGGATTCACCGAAAAAAACCTGTCCTATTGCAACGCCATATAATCCTCCGACCAGTTGTTTATTCATCCAGACTTCGACCGAATGGGCGATGCCTTGTCGATGTAATTGCGTATAGGCCTCAAGCATTTCTTCGTTAAGCCAAGTACCTGATTCATAACTTCTAGGAGCTGCGCATGCTTCTATGACTCGAGTGAAGCATTGATCGAAAGTAATGCTGAAAAGTTGTTTTTGTAGGGTCTTGACCATGCTACGCGAGACATGTAAATGATTCGGAAATAAAACCAGACGGGGATCAGGTGACCACCATAAAATTGGTTCACCGGGGTTATACCAAGGAAAGATGCCTTGTTGATAAGCATTAATGAGTCGAGTGTCAGTTAAACAACCGCCTATTGCTAATAAACCGTTAGGATTTTTGAGTGCTTTACTGACGGCGGGAAACTGTTGTTCAGGATTGTCAGTATCAAGTAAGGTTAAATGCATAGCTAATTCTTTAAAATTTAACAGTGCATGAGAAATTCCCTCAGAGGCCAATTAACGAGTCTGAGGGAAATGTGATTTTCAAGAGTTTGCAATTAACTTAACTTTCTAAAGCGTCCAGATATTTTTCAGCATCCAAGGCTGCCATGCAGCCGGACCCCGCTGAGGTGATCGCTTGCTTATACACCGAATCCATTACGTCGCCAGCGGCAAAAACGCCTGGAATGCTGGTGGAAGTAGCATTTCCCTGGATACCGCTACGAACTTTGATATAGCCATGGTCCATCTCTAACTGACCATTGAAAATTTCGGTATTAGGGGTGTGGCCTATTGCGATGAATACTCCGTGAACGTTAAGTTCTTTGGTGGTACCATCGTGAGCATTTTTGATTCTCAGCCCGGTTACGCCCATATCATCGCCTAACACTTCGTCTAATTGATGATTCCATTCAATAATAACATTGCCGCTTTTGGATTTTTCAACGAGCTTATCGGCCAAAATCTTTTCTGAACGAAACTTGTCGCGGCGATGCACGACGGTCACGGTTGAGGCGATATTCGATAAATAAAGCGCTTCTTCAACGGCAGTATTTCCGCCGCCGATCACGGCAACCGGTTTGTTACGATAGAAAAAACCGTCGCAAGTGGCGCATGCTGAGACCCCTTTGCCTTTGAATGCTTCTTCAGAATCCATGCCGAGATATCTGGCTGATGCTCCGGTTGCGATAATTAACGCATCACAGGTGTACGTTCCAGAATCACCAATCAATTTAAATGGCTTTTCATTTAGAAGAGCGGTATGGATATGGTCAAAAATTATTTCAGTGTTAAACCGCAGCGCATGGGCATGCATTCGTTCCATCAGGGCCGGACCTTGAAGGCCTTCTACATCACCTGGCCAATTATCGACTTCAGTGGTGGTGGTTAATTGGCCGCCTTGTTGCATTCCGGTAATGATGACTGGATTCAAGTTGGCTCGGGCAGCATAAACCGCGGCGGTATAGCCAGCGGGCCCAGAACCTAAAATCAACAAACGGCAGTGTTTAGCATCGCTCATTCAATAATTCTCCAAATAGAAAAAATAAAAAAATAAATAGTAAAATTCAAGAATAGTTCACCCATGGAACAGATAAAACTTAGTTGCCTTTGGTAAGAATATTATAAATTTTCACAAACAGAATCGAAGCCGCGAGTAAAAATGTAATGCTATTGGCAAAAATGATGGCTTTATCCGAGATGAAGATACCGTAGATAAGCCAACACAGCACCCCTGCTGTGAAGATACTATACATACTTAGTGATAAACCTTCGGTATCTCGGGTTTTAATGGTAAGAATTGCTTGAGGTAAAAACGAACTCGTTGTTAAAGTAGCTGCTACATAACCGATGATTTCAGACGTAATTTGCATGGTGGGTCATCATAGGGTTTTGATATGTATAGCAGTATAATCGTGCTATGGATACTAGGCAATAGAAATCGTGCCTGCAATCGAATACGGTAGGTAGGTTCTTTTCTTGGGTTTTGGATTTGGGTAAAGCCGTTATTTTAGAAATAACGACGTACCAAACCAAACTTGAGCCTAATTTTTTATGTGGTAGGACTCCCGTCCTGCGTTGACTAGATCTTTAAGACCTTTACCGGGTTTAAAATGAATAACTGCTTTTTCTGGTAGATTCACCGATTCTCCGGTTTTTGGATTTCGAGCGATGCGCGCGAGTCGATGGCGTAAGACAAAACTACCGAAATCTCTGATTTCAATACGGTGGCCATTGAGTAAACCAGTGATTAATTGTTCTAACATGCAATTGACAGCCAGTTCTACATCACTTTTTGAAAGATGGGGTTGTCTTTCACTTAATGCGTCGATTAATTCGGATTTAACCATGTTACTTTAGCTCCATATTTGACAATTGAAAATACTATTCAAAGCGCATAAAAGTATAGTCCTTAAAATAGAAATCACTTCTTAAATGAGTACTTTTCATTGAAAATTACCCATTCGACAAAATGATTTTGCAACCAAGCTTATTAAGTTAAGTTTAGGTCAATTCAACCAATTTTATCAAATAAATGAATCATATATTGAAATTTGCAATTAATTCTACATGCTTGGATAATAAAATTTGTTAGGTATACTTGGGTTAAACATGCTGACAAGAAAAAAGTTTCATGTTTTTAACAACTAAATAATTTATCAGGAGTGCGTCATGAAATTATACAAATTGATTTGGATATGTAGTTTAAGTTTGTTTTCGGTTCAAGTTTTTGCGTATGGAAGCAGTAGCTCTGCAAAATCCTGTGTTGCTCCTCGTTTTGATCAGTTTGTTCCTGTCGAAAAAACCGAGGTTGCACCACACTCGAAATTTTCGTTTCAAACGTCACCCGATACTGATATCAAAAGCTTAAAAGTATCTATAAAAGAGCAGCCTGTAGAAGTTTTTATCGATTCGCACGGTCAAAATCATACGGTTTCGGGGATTGTACCGGCAAATTTTAAAAGTACCTATGTCAGAATTACCATTTCAGCTTCAGGTTTGAATGGGTGTCAAGCGAGTGGTGGATGGTTGCTTAAAATCAGTCCATAAGTAATTTCGTATCAAAACAACAAAATTCAAACTGGTTTGAGGTCGACTTCTATGACTTCTAGTAGTAGGGCGTGCAGGAATCGTTGTGGAAAACTTGTTGGCTTATGCATATCATATAAAATGATGTCTATGTTAGAGAATCTCGATATATTCAGAAAACAGGTTTGCATAATTTACGTTGCGTGAATCCCAAAATAGCGCTTGTACGAATTGGTTTGAAGAATTTCTATGGACACAAAAAGCATTTGTTGATTTTAACGGATGTGTGGATTTATGCGATAATTCCAATTTTTTTGATGAACGATTAGTAACTGACTAATTTGGTGTAATGCCCATCCTTTTCGGTTCATCAAGCATTAAGCTAAAATCAGCTATTTTTAATATAAAACATTGTTTATGGAGTATAAGCTATGGTTGCGTTGGTTGGCATCATCATGGGTTCAAAATCGGATTGGGAAACCATGAAACATGCAACTGAAACCCTGGATATGTTGAAAATTCCTTATGTGGTTGAGGTGGTTTCCGCACACCGGACACCGGATAAGCTCTTTGAATTCGCAGAAGCTGCACAGGCGAAAGGTTTGGAGGTTATTATTGCTGGTGCTGGGGGAGCAGCACACTTGCCAGGAATGACCGCGGCTAAAACCGCATTGCCGGTTTTGGGGGTGCCGGTGCAATCCAAGGCGCTAAATGGTTTAGATTCACTATTATCTATTGTGCAGATGCCAGCCGGTATCCCGGTCGCTACTTTGGCGATTGGACGGGCAGGAGCCATCAATGCGGCTCTGCTTGCGGCAGCGATTCTCGGCAACAAATATCCGGAGTGTAGATTGGCATTGGACAAATTTCGTCAGGAACAGACCAAGTCGGTTCTAAATGATTCCGATCCGCGTCCATCGGAAAATTTCGAAGCTCAACCAAGACAGGGAGGTGATTGATGAAGATCGGTGTTTTAGGCGCGGGTCAATTGGCGCGCATGATCGCGTTAGCAGGTTATCCCCTTGGCGTCGAATTTATTGTCTTGGACCCTTCTCCTGATGCCTGCTCAATGCAGTTGTGCGAGCATTTGCTGGGTAATTATGATGACCAACAGCTCTTGGCAGAACTCGCAGAACGTGCCGATGTTGTGACTTACGAATTTGAAAATGTACCGGCGCTGGTTGCTGAATTTTTGGCGGATCATACGACTGTGCATCCGGATCCGAGAGCGTTAGCTGTCGCCCAAGATCGATTAGTTGAGAAAAATTTTCTGCGTGAGCTTGGAATACCGACCCCTCCTTATGCAGCAGTTGACTCCTTGGAGGAATTGCGACAAGTGATGACTGAAATCGGTTGGCCCGCAATTTTGAAAAGCCGGACTCAAGGTTATGATGGCAAGGGGCAATCGGTACTTAAATCCTCTGGTGATCTTGAAGCCGCTTGGACTTTATTGCAAGGTGTTCCGGCGATTGTTGAAGGTTTTGTAACCTTTGATCGGGAAATTTCAATTATTGCGGCGCGTAATGTGTCCGGTGACAGTGTTTTTTATCCAGTTTCACAAAATCTTCATCGTGGCGGCATCTTACGTGTCTCTGAATGTCGGGAGCATGATCCGATGCAGGCGCTTGCAGAAAACTACATTTCAAAATTAATTGAGGCGTTGGATTATGTAGGTGTTTTGGCGTTGGAATTATTCGAAGTCGACGGTGGGTTAATGGCAAATGAGTTTGCGCCGCGTGTGCATAATTCGGGACACTGGACTATTGAAGGCAGTGAAACCAGTCAGTTCGAGAATCATGTTCGGGCAATTTTAGACTTACCATTGGGATCGACTAAGCCGGTAGGGCATGCCGCAATGGTTAATTTTATCGGTGGTTTACCTCAGACTGAAGAGTTGTTGGCGATTCCGTTTAGTCATGTCCACTTGTATGCAAAAGCACCGCGTATGGGAAGAAAGGTGGCTCATGTGACGATTCGGGCTGAAACGACCGAGCAATTGCATCAGAATGTTGCTCGATTGGTTGCACTGGCTGATTCAGTGGATGATTCTTGAAGTACTCCAAATATTATGCACCAAATCAAAAACTAAATGCACCATGATAGTTTTAGTATATTCAATCGCTTAGGCTATAAATTGAATACAAAACTTCAAAAAACTAATTTTATTGTATTGAAATTCATGTTAATCATCCCCATGTATCAATAGCTTTAACTGAATCAAGATATAGTGGTGAATTTTTGGCATGTTAAATGCTTATGGATTATGGTGCTACTGGTTTTGTTAAGCAGCAGTTTCCCTTGGTGTTTAACAAAGTGTTGATGATTAATTCATTGGGCTAAATTTGAATTATAATGAACAATTTGGTGTAAAGGGCTGAATATGCGTAAATTTGATTGGCCGGTTCGCATCTATTACGAAGATACCGATGCGGGCGGGGTAGTTTTTTATGCCAATTATTTAAAATTTTTTGAGCGAGCCAGAACCGAAATGCTGCGTGACAAAGGTTATCAACTGGATGAGCTTCACGCAACCTTGGGAATACTCTTTGTCGTTCGATCTGTACAGGTGGAGTATTTAAAACCGGCTCGTTTCAATGATCTATTGAATGTGAGTTCAGAGTTGTCAGAAATCAAAAAAACGCGGTTAATTTTCACTCAAGTCATCAGTAAAGTTGACGTTGAGTTGTGTCATGCCAAAATCTGTGTTGCCTGTATTGAGGCCGAAACTATGCGCCCTACCGCAATTCCATCCACGCTATTAGAACAGTTAACAAATGAATACTGATTTATCGATCATCCATTTAATTGCTTCAGCGAGTATCGTCGTTCAGTTTGTGATGCTCTTGTTGCTTCTTGCCTCGGTGGCATCTTGGACGTTTATTTTTGGTAAAGCCAAACAATTAAAACGTGCCACTTACATAACCGATCAATTCGAGACTGAATTTTGGTCAGGAGTTGATTTATCCGAACTTTATCGAAATATGATGGTTAAGAATTTTGAACCTGAAGGTATAGAGAAAATTTTTGTGGCCGGATATAAGGAATTTTCCAGAATGCACAAAGCCGGCACCATCGATCCATCGGTGCAAGTCGAAAATGCCCATCGGGCGATGCGTATTGAACAGCAGCGCGAACTGGAAAGTTTAGACGAATCTTTACCGTTTCTGGCAACAGTCGGCTCGACAAGCCCTTATGTAGGTTTGTTTGGAACCGTTTGGGGGATTATGAACTCCTTTCGTTCGTTAGGAAACGTTCAACAAGCCACTCTCGCACAAGTTGCGCCCGGCATTGCCGAAGCGTTGATTGCGACAGCAATTGGTTTATTTGCGGCGATACCGGCGGTGGTTGCTTACAATAGATTTAGCACGCGTTTGGACCGATTGTCCGCACGTTACGAACTCTTTATTGATGAGTTCGTCGTGTTGTTACAGAGACAGGCCCATAGTCGATGAGTAAAAGAAGAGCCGGTCGTAGAAAACCGATGAGTGAAATCAATGTAGTACCCTATATTGATGTTACCTTGGTGCTTCTTATTATTTTTATGATTACGACTCCGTTATTGCAAACGGGTGTTGACGTCGATTTACCTGATGCCGAAGCCAAAGTGGTTGAGCCTAAGAATGAACCGCCGGTGATTGTGTCGGTCGATAGCCAGGGGCAATTTTATATTGATGTTGGTGATCATCAAGAGCAACCCGTTTCGGAAGCTGACGTGGTCACGCGGGTAGCTGCAGTGCTCCATAATAAGCCTGAGACACCTGTGTACATACGTGGCGATCAAGCCGTCGACTACGGAAAAGTGGTTACCGCGATGGCTGCCTTGAAAAGCGCAGGTGTTCCGAGTGTTGGCCTAATGACTAGGCCGAAACAATAGTTGTTATGCAAAACAGACGCAATCATGCTCGGCCATTCATTTTATCGCTGAGCTGCCATCTAATCCTGTTCGGAATTTTTGCGATTGGTTTTCATTTTGAACCGACCTTGATTGAACCTATGGTTCAGCCTGAAATCATTCAAGCGACCATCATCGAAGAGGCTCCTCCGGTTTCGGATCAACCAGCCTCAGAAACGCCTAAGGCGCTTGATACTTTACCTGAACCGGTTTCTGCTCCTACGCAGCAAAATAAAACCGAGGCCAAGGCGCTGCTTGAACAAAAGCAAGAGGCAGAACTTGAAGCGGCACGATTGAAAGCCATCAAAGAGCAAAAAGCCGAACAGAAGCAACATGAGGCCGAGCTAAAAAAACAGGCCGAAGAAAAACGTCTTGAACAGAAAAAACAAGCTGAAGAAAAAAAATTAGCAGAAGAAAAGCAATTAGCGGCAGAAGCCGTCAAAAAAGCAGCTGAAGCGCAAAAGAAGTTGTTGGAGCAACAGAAACTTCAAGAGCAAAAACAAGCGGCGGAAGAAAAGCAATTAGCTGCTGAATCCTTAAAAAAGGCTGAAGCTAAGAAAATCGAACAAGCTAAAAAAGTTGAAGAAGCCAAAAAAGTTGAACAACAAAAACTGGCTGAACAGAAAAAGTTAGAGCAGCAAAAAGAAGCTGAACTTGAAAAATTAGCTGAATCTAAAAAAGCTATTCTTGAAAAGAAAGCCGAAGAAGCTAAAAAAGCTGAGCAAAAAAAGAAACTTGAAGAACAAAAAACGCTGGAAGAGCAGAAAAAACTGGAACAGGAACAGCGTGAAGAGGCTCTGAAAAAACAGCTTGATGAAACTAAGAAAATCGAAGAAAAGAAAAAATTAGAGGCTCAAAAGAAGCTTGAAGAGCAGAAAAAACTAGCTCAGGAACAACACGAATCCGAATTAAAGAAAAAAGCTGAAGAGCAGAAAAAGCTTGAGCACGCAGCTCGTGACGTTGAACTGAAAAAGCAAGCCGAAAAAGCGGCCGCTATCGAATCTGCTGCTAAAGCTAAAGCGGAAGCTGATGCGAAAGCCGAAGCTAAAGCCAAAGCGGAAGCTGATGCGAAAGCCGAAGCTAAAGCTAAAGCCAAAGCGGAGGCTGACGCCAAAGCCAAGATAGAAGCCGAAACAAAAGCGAAAGCTAAAGCCGAGGCTGATGCAAAAGCTAAGGCAGAAGCTGACGCTGCAGCTAAAAAAGTCGCTCAAGAGGCAGCCGCCAAGGCCAAAGCTGAAGCCGATGCAAAAGCCAAGGCAGAAGCGGATGCTCGGGCAAAAGCCGAGGCTGAAGCAATTGCCGCAAAGGCTAAGGCCGCTCAGGAAGCAGCGGCAAAACAGCAAGCTGAGGCCGCTGCTGCTGCGGCAAAACAACAGGCGGAAGCTGCAGCTAAAGCCGCGGCCAATGCTCAAGCGGAAGCTGCAGCATTAGTCGCGATCAAAAAGAAAGTCACCAACAATTGGATTAGACCGTTGACCGCCAGTCCTGGGTTAAAATGTACCATTCGGGTTAAATTGGCCGCCAGTGGTGAAGTGATTCAAACCACTATTGTAAAGAGTAGCGGTGACGATGCTTTTGATCGTTCGGCGGAAAGCGCAGTTAGTAAAGCTTCGCCATTGCCGATTCCAAGTGATCAGGCATTGTTTGCGAGCAAATTTAGATCGTTTGAATTTATATTTCAGCCTCAGTAGTGGGTTGGATTGGTAAATTGAGCTTGTTATAACACTCACATTAATAGAAGAGAGAAACCGTGCCGGTGTTCATTAGAAAATTATTTGTATTACTGGGTTTGTGTCTGGTGCTTAACGCCACATCGAGTTTTGCTGAATTAAGCATTGAAATTACCGGGGGCGCCGAAAGTGCAACGCCAATCGCGATTGTGCCGTTTGGTGGCGCATCGCCCCTGGATATTTCGGGTATAGTGAATTCAGATCTAGGGCAAAGTGGTTATTTTAAAACCCTCGCTCAGCAGGATATAATCAGCAAACCAACTACCGAAGCGGAAGTCGATTATCGTACTTGGCAGGCATTGGGTCAGGAATATCTGGTGGTGGGTCAGGTGGCTCAGAATCAGGGCCAATATAATGTCCAATTTGAATTGTTTACGGTTTATAAGGGCCAACGAATGCTGGCTTATCGAATGAGTGTCGCAGGCGCGGACTTGCGCAGAACCGCGCATCATATCAGTGATCTTATTTTTGAAAAGATTACAGGTAAACGGGGAGTATTCAGCACTCGAATTGCTTATATTACGAGCGTCGGCAGCTATGGTAAAAAAACCTATCGTTTGCAAATTGCCGATGCTGACGGTTATAACTCGCGCACAATTGCGGCTTCTCCGGAACCCTTAATGTCACCTGCATGGTCGGCAGATGGTAAGCGTATCGCTTATGTGTCATTTGAAAGCAAACGCTCGGCGATTTTTATTCAAACTCTGGCGACAGGGCAGCGGGAACGCGTTTCAGGCTCACCGGGTATCAATGGCGCACCTGCATTTTCACCGGATGGATCACAATTAGCGCTCACCTTGTCTAAAGATGGTAGCCCTAATATATACGTGTTGAATCTCGGTTCCAAATCGTTACGTCGGGTTACAACCGGGAATGCGATCGATACTGAACCTGTCTGGTCACCGGACGGTGCACATATCGTTTTTACCTCCGATCGGGGCGGGCGTCCGCAATTGTATAGTGTTCCAAGTCAAGGCGGCGGCGTTAAACGAATCACCTTTAAAGGTGACTATAACGCTCGAGCAAGTTTTTCCAATGATGGCAAAAAAATTGCGATGGTTTATGGAGGCGGTGGCGGCTTTAAAATCGCTGTAATGGATTTGGCGAGTGGTTCGGTCGATGTCTTGACTGAAGGGCAGCTTGATGAATCGCCAAGTTTTGCACCAAATGGCAGTATGCTCTTGTATGCTGCAAAACAAGGAGGACGCGAAACTCTTGCGACAGTATCGGCAGATGGTAAAGTGCGTCAGAAATTGGCTTTTGAAGGCGGCGAAGTTCGTGATCCGGCCTGGTCTCCCTAAATCTATAAGAATGTTGCTTTATAGTGAGTATTAGAATTAATGCTACGCTTCAGCAACTAAATGGAGGAAGCTGTTTGCAACTGGTCTAATAACTTTTTTTAAAGTAATATTGAACAAGCTTTGCAAAAAATGACAACTACACGAGACATTTTGTACGCTAAAGTTGCAGTTGTTAGTGACGGCGACGAAAAAATGAATTTTGGCGACACGTTGTTTCCAAAGAATTGAAATAATGGTTTATTATCATTTTCAGTAGATAATGGCTGATTTTCAACAACCATAGTTACCAATTTAGTAAATTATAGAGTGAGATAAAAAATGAAATTGAGTTTAAGTAAAATTGCTATAGCGGTTGCTTTGACAACCACTTTATTATCGGGTTGTAGTTCAACTGATGAAAAAACTGACAGTTTAACGGATACTAATGCTAGTGGTACTGGTACTGGTGTTAATACTAGTGGGACTGGGGATAGTGCTTTATCCGGTTCTGAACTTGGCGGTGCAAATGGCAGTGGAAATGGCTATGGTGCAAACGGTGCCTACGGTAGCGGTGGTGGTCCAAACGGTACTAAAACCATTTATTTTATGTTTGACAGTAGCCAGGTTCAGGAAGAGTTTGTACCTGTGATCGCGGCACATGCTCAAAGTTTGCAATCTAATTCAAGTCAACACGTGATCGTTGAAGGTCATGCAGATGAACGCGGTTCACGCGAATATAACATCGCCTTAGGTGAACGTCGTGCTAAAGCCGTTGCTCGAATGATGACGATGCAAGGTGCTTCGGATTCTCAAATCGAAGTGGTCAGTTATGGCGAAGAAAAACCTGCCGCAAGTGGTCATGATGAATCGGCTTGGCAGTTAAATCGTCGTGCTGAAATCGATTATCAGGGGCAGTAAATGAATAAGCGTCTGCTTTTGCTCTGTTTACTCTGTGGCAATGCGTTTGCAGAACCTGAGTCTTTGGCGCCTGTGGTGGATAACTCAAGTTATTACAACGGAGGACAAGGAACAGTTCCTGGTGCTTTAGATGGCGGTCGAGTTAACAACGCTAAGAGTGGGAATTCGGCAACTGCCATGTATGAAGTTTTAGGTCAACTGGAACAGTTACAGAAAGAATTACGCCAATTAAGTGGCACAGTCGAAGAGCAGGCGCACGATTTAGCGGAGATCAAAAAACGTCAAACGACGATGTATGACGATATCGATCAACGCTTGCAAGCACTTGAAACTAGCAAAGGAGCGGTTGCAAATGCTGCTCCGGTAATTGCTGAACCTGCGCCTAGTGCTGCACCGGCACCTGTCGCCGAAACACCAGCTCCGGCTCCAGTGGTGCCGCCGGTTGAAACGGCTGCACCAGTTTCTGCGGCGCAACCAATTTCGGCGCTGGCTACTCCAGCACCGCCGACGAGTGTTAATAATGGTGCTTCAAAGTATCCTCAGGAAATTTACTCGGAAGCCAAGGATAGCAAGCCAGTCGCACCCGTGGTAAAGAATTCCGAGAAAGAACAATACCAGAGCGCTTACGACACCTTACGAGATGGTCATTATAGTCGTGCTATCGAAGCATTGAATGCGCAACTGGCTGCTTACCCAAATGGTGAATATGCCGCCAATGCCCAATATTGGCTGGGTGAAGCTTATAAAGTCACGCAAAATATTAATGCTTCGCGGGACGCTTTTAATAAAGTAGTTACAAATTATCCGGCAAGTCCAAAGGTTTCGGATGCCTTATTAAAATTGGGTTATCTGGAAATCGAGCAAGATAATTTGCCCAAGGCGCGTGAGTATTTGAATCGAGTCAGTACCAGCTATCCAAATACCACGGCTGCACATTTGGCAGCTAAAAAGCTAGGTGCGCTTAACGGTGCTCCACGCTAATTGTGGCTTCATTACGTATCACTGAAATCTTTTATTCCCTGCAAGGCGAATCTAATACGGTTGGACTTCCGACCGTGTTTGTTCGGCTAACCGGTTGTCCATTGCGTTGTGTCTATTGTGATACTGCGTATGCTTTTACTGGTGGCGCCCGACGTGAAATCACCGATATTATCGAAGAGATTACTCAATATGGTACGCCTTATGTAACCGTAACTGGCGGCGAACCGCTGGCTCAGGCCCCCTGTATTGATTTAATGAATGAGTTATTGGGTGCAGGGTTTACTGTATCACTTGAAACCAGCGGAGCGCTTGATGTGTCTTCAGTGGACCGTCGTGTGATTAAAGTCATGGATTTAAAGACGCCGGCCTCGGGTGAAATGACTAAAAATCTCTTACAGAATATTGATTATTTGACGCCAATCGATCAGGTTAAATTTGTAATTGCCGATGACAACGATTATGAGTGGTCAAAGACGATGATGGCGCAATATTCTCTGGCTCAGCGTTGTGAAGTATTGTTTTCGACGATGGTTGGTTATCAACAGCCGACCTGGCTGGCCGACAAAATTTTACAGGATCGACTTCCGGTTCGTTTTCAAATTCAACTGCA
The DNA here is from genome assembly GCA_947505105.1 of Methylococcaceae bacterium. Lineage (GTDB taxonomy): Bacteria > Pseudomonadota > Gammaproteobacteria > Methylococcales > Methylomonadaceae > SXIZ01. The sequence goes on from CANNKG010000080.1 coordinate 13,680, forward strand.
CAAATATCTCTGGGGTGATGCCCAGGGCAAATAAGTCTCATGCCTAATCAAGCAATTGTTTTACTATCGGGTGGTCTCGATTCAATTACCGTCTTGGCCGAAGCGATCGAACAAGGTCATCAATGTTATGCGCTAAGTTTTGATTATGGTCAGCGCCATAACGCAGAATTAGCGGCTGCAGCTCAAATTGCCGCCAAGTATCAGGTTGTCGAACATAAAATTATTAACCTCGGATTGGCATCCATTGGCGGATCAGCATTAACTGATGAGCACATTTCCGTACCGAATACCTTGCAAACCGGGATTCCTGTCACCTATGTACCGGCCCGGAATACTATTTTTCTGGCCTTTGCATTGGGATGGGCCGAGGTATTGGGCGTTCGAGATATTTTCATCGGGGTCAATGCTGTTGATTATTCTGGTTACCCGGATTGTCGCCCTGAATTTATTCAGGCTTTTCAGGACTTAGCAAATCTGGCCACTAAAGCGGGTGTTGAAGGCGGAAAATTCAAGATTCATACTCCGCTGATTGACTTAAGTAAAGCCGAGATCATTCAAAAAGGGATTAATCTGGGCATTGATTATCGCGCTACGGTATCGTGTTATTCAGCTGACATTGATGGACGCGCCTGCGGTGTGTGTGACGCTTGTCGCTTACGCAAGACCGGTTTTGAACATGCTGGGGTTCAAGATCCAACCCGTTATCAAGGTGTGTAGAAAATGAAGCATTATTCTTGCGATTCCTTGGATTGATCGTGGTGCCAATATGAAACTTTCTACCATATTTAAGTTCTTAGCAATATAACCACACCATAAGAATTTCTCTCCACCTCTGGCTTCAAAGCATTGTACGTGACTGAATAGCAGAATTTAGATGATTTTCATTTCTTAACAGTCTCGGCGACCACTCAGGAATTTACGTATGCGTTCCCCTCAATTATTTTTTTATGCGCTTCAGCTTTTTTTAAGTTATCTGATTGGCAGTTCAACGGCTTGGGCGATCGGTGCTGAAAATTTGCTGCGTGCTGAACAGGCTTTTCAAGTGTCTGCTCAATTACTTGAAACCAATCAAATTCAGCTGAAATTCGTTATCGCTGAAGGCTATTATCTCTATCGCGATAAAATTGTTGTCACTGCGCAAACACCCGAACTTCAGCTTGATAAACCAGTGTTACCGGAAGGTAAACTCAAGCATGATGAAAATTTCGGTGATGTGAACATCTATCGAAACCAAGTGGAAATCACAGTTCCGGTGCTTGATTATGGTTCGATCGAGCATTATAGAATTCAGGTTAAATACCAGGGCTGTGCTGATGTCGGAGTTTGCTATCCACCACAGAAAACTATTCTGGAATTGCACAAGCCGGAAACACCTAAAGCGCAACCTGCTACTGAAGCTCTTGTCGGTAATGCCGCGCAATTTCTGAAAGCACTATCTTCCGCGACGGCATTGGTCGATGAATTATTGCCGGCTGATCAGGCATTTCAATTATTGGTCAGTGTCAAAGATGCACGAAACTTACAAGTCAATTGGCTTATTGCTGATCAATATTATCTCTATCGTGACAAAATCCAGTTTCAACTCACCGATGCCAAAGGCGTTGAATTGGGTGATGTTCAGATTCCACACGGTAAGCCGGTGCATGATGAGGCGTTTGGAGACGTTGAGATTTTTTATCGTGAATTGACCTTTGAAGTGCCTCTTGTTCGCACAACTACTGAAGCGATGAATATTAATTTAATGGTGAGCTATCAAGGTTGCGCTGAGCGAGGGGTGTGTTATCCGCCGATCAGAAAAACTTTACAATTGAAGCTTCCTGCTGCGCAAAATCAGGCTCAAATTACCCCAAAATCCTTAACTCCCGTGCTTTCTGAGCAGGATCGAATTATCCGATCTCTGCAACAAGATACCCTCTGGCTAACCTTATTGAGCTTTTTTGGTTTTGGTTTATTGTTGGCGTTTACACCGTGCATTTTTCCAATGATTCCGATTTTGTCCGGCATTATTGTGGGTAAAGGTCGCTCGGTGACTTCGACTCAGGCTTTTTTATTATCGTTGAGCTATGTGCTGGCCAGTGCGATTACTTATACTATTTTCGGAATTCTAGCAGCGTTATTTGGCAGTAACTTGCAGGCGAGCTTTCAGCAACCCTGGATTATTGCCTTATTCAGCGGAATTTTTGTGGTGCTTGCCTTGTCGATGTTCGGCTTTTATCATCTCGAAGTACCGAAAGCTTTCCAAGCGCGTTTGCACAATACCAGCGATAAATTCCGCAATAGTTCCTATTGGGGCGCTGCGATTATGGGGGCCTTATCGTCATTGATCGTCGGTCCGTGTGTGGCGGCACCCTTAGCGGCGGCCTTGATTTATATTGGACAGACCGGTGATGTCTTGTTGGGCGGCTCGGCATTATTTATGCTAGGGATGGGGATGGGGATACCGCTATTAATTATTGGCACGTCTGCCGGTAAATTGCTACCCAAAGCCGGTCATTGGCTTACGATCACCAAGGCAGTGTTTGGCGTCATCATGCTGGCGATGGCGGTCTGGATGCTCGATCGCATTATTCCGGCTGAAGTTAGCATGTTGCTTTGGGCCATGCTATTGATAATTCCTGCGGTTTATTTACGGGCTCTTGATGTGTTGCCTGAACACAGTTCCAATTGGCAGCGGTTCTGGAAAGGGTTGGGCGTTATCTTGCTGATTTACGGTGGGCTAATTTTGGTAGGCCTGAGTGCGGGCAATACTAATCCTTTGCAACCGCTACAAGGCTTAGGTTCAAAAACGTCGGCAGAATCAACGGCAGATTTGATATTTAAACCGGTTCATTCAAGCGCTGAACTTGACGCGATTTTGCAACAGGCAAGCGAACAGCAAAAAACGGTGATGTTGGATTTTTATGCCGATTGGTGTATTTCTTGTAAAGAAATGGAATCTTATACCTTTTCCGACCCCCAAGTAAAAAAACGTCTGGGAGGTCTAGTGCTTATTCGAGCCGATGTCACTCAAAATTCAGCGGATGATCAAGCATTATTAAAACGCTTCAATTTAATTGGTCCTCCGGCCATTTTATTTTTTGATAAGCGTAAAATTGAACAAAATAATTTTAGAGTGATTGGTTTTCAGGATGCCAATACTTTTTTAACGAATATTCAAAATGTGCAATGATTGATTAAATCCAGTATTTAATCAGACAGGGAGGTTTGATATCCTGAGGATCTTCAGGTTTTTCCTTAATCAAATGACTTATAAGGGCTTAAATTAAGCTGATATCTGTTTAGGTTATGTTGTAAATAAATCGCCAAAGACTTATGATTTCGTTATAATTTTGTAGTAGAGATTTACAGGGATGAAATAACTTGCAAATTATCTTAAGTCCTAATTTCAACCCTTGCGAGGGGAGATATGTGGGTTGTTAAAGTTATTTCTAAATTTATTCCCATATATTCCTAACATCAACATAATAAAGGACATTCAGATGCTAAAAAAATCCCAATTGACAATAGCTTTATTCGTCAACGTACTCATTTTTACCCCGGTCATAACTCACGCAGCAGGAACTGATGCCGGTCAAAATAATGCTAATCAGGTCAGACAAAAAACTTATGGTGCTCAAGTGGGTGAAAAAGCCATGAATGGGGTGACTAATTTGGGAACCGCTTGGATGGAAATTCCAAAAAACGTTGTTAATACCACCCAAGAAACTAATATTATCTACGGCATCATTGGTGGTCTGGGTATGGGAATTTTTAATACGGTAGGACGAATGAGTACCGGAATTATTGATCTGGTTTCAGCACCTATTCCTAGCGATCCGATTGTTAATCCCGTTAGACCTTGGAATGATTTTGATAAAAGAACTACTTACGGTGTTCAATATCACTTAGAAGAGCCGACCAATCAGATGCCAACGCATTGATAAGATGCTTGGGCGTTTGTTGCCATTTTCAAATCTTGCCGGCATTTCTCTATACATAGATACATGCCGGTTCGAGAGAAAATAAGTTTTTTTGTACGAATCGTCTGAATTTTATAATTCTTTGAAACGTCCATCCTATGGAAACTTCCGCACTAAGTGAATTTCCAATTAAACCGTCGAAATATCAAAGCATTTTTTTCAACAGTTTGCATCTTTTAGCTGCGTTTGCCGTAATTCTGCTTAAAGAACCCATTCCCATCCAAGTAATGCTTGGCTTGCTTCTAGTACTTCATTTTAGCTATTATCGTCGACAGTATTTTGGAAATGGTCACCATTCGACGTTGTGTTTTAGCGAGACTGCTGGATGGCAAATCGAAAATCAAGAGAAACTTGCATCAATTGAAATTCTGCCGACGACCTTTATCAGTCCTTGGCTCATCATTATTCATTACTGTTATCCCTCATCAAATCGAACGGTACATAGTATTGTTTGTTTCAAAGATGCTTTAAGTCGTAAAACTTTCAAACGATTAATTGTTCAGTTAAAAATTGCCGGATTACCGACGAGATCTACCAAAGCCTCAAACAATGCTTAATACCAATTAATCACTTTAAACTTAAGTACCTCGAAGGGTATAATCGAGAGTTATTTTGTTACTATTTAAGAGACACTATGGCGCTTTACTGTGGAATTGTCGGTTTACCCAATGTAGGTAAATCAACATTATTTAATGCACTGACTCAGGCTACGATTGCAGCCGAAAATTACCCGTTTTGTACTATTGACCCGAATGTTGGCGTGGTTCCGGTACCCGATGACCGAATGAACAAACTGGCCGAAATCGTCAAACCACAACGTATTTTGCCAACCACGATTGAGTTTGTTGATATCGCGGGCTTAGTTGCCGGTGCTTCTAAAGGCGAAGGACTCGGAAATCAATTTCTTGGTAATATCCGTGAAACTGATGCGATAGCGCATGTCGTGCGTTGTTTCGAAGATGATAATGTCATTCATGTCGCCGGTAAAATTAATCCCATTCACGATATTGAAGTGATCAATACTGAATTGGCGCTTGCTGACATGGCTTCGATTGAAAAAGCTCTCCAACGCTTGGCAAAATCTTCAAAATCAGGTAACAAGGACGATTTGGCGAAAAAGAGTTTGCTTGAAAAAATATTAGTGTTTTTGGATACAGGTGCGCCACTGCGGACCATGAAGTTGAGCGAAGACGACAGGGAATTAATCAAAGAATATTGTTTCTTGACGCTGAAACCAACTATGTATATCGCTAATGTTCAGGATGATGGTTTTGAAAATAATGCTTTACTTGATCAGGTAAGAACCCATGCCGCCAAAGAAGGCGCAGAAGTGGTCCCGGTCTGCGCTGCGATTGAAGCTGAAATTGCTCAGTTAGATGATAGTGAAAAAGAAGAATTTTTGACGGAATTGGGGTTAACTGAACCCGGTTTAAATCGTGTTGTCAGAGCCGGTTACAAACTCCTGCATCTAGCTACTTATTTTACAGCTGGAGTCAAAGAAGTCAGAGCCTGGACTATCCCAGTTGGAGCAACGGCACCCAAAGCGGCTGGCGTGATTCATTCCGACTTTGAAAAAGGTTTTATTCGAGCAGAAGTGATTGCCTACGAAGATTTTATTACTTATAAAGGCGAGCAGGGCGCTAAAGACGCTGGAAAATGGCGCTTGGAAGGAAAAGATTACATCGTTAAAGATGGCGATGTTGTTCATTTTAGATTCAATGTTTGACAGAGATATTTAGTCGAATTATAATGGCGTTTTTACGAACAAGCTCGTAATTACGGTGATATAGCTCAGTTGGTTAGAGCGGAGGATTCATAACCCTCAGGTCGGTGGTTCAACTCCACCTATCACCACCAATTAAAACAAGCCCTTAGACGAAAGTCTCGGGGTTTTTTTATGCCTAAAATTTAACCGTTTAAAATTTGTAACCATTTTGTAACCGGATTTTATAAATACTAAGCTGGTTTGCTACTAAAGCAAAAGGGATAACTATTCTCTCCCGAAGTGCACCCAGCGCCGAACAAATGAAGGCTAGAATCGATCTATCCTTGCTGAATAAGCTCTCTCAGGCGCCAAAATCTTAAATGACACCATTCTCGCGCGCGTAGTAAACTAAGATTTATCTATCCCGAGACTTCCAGCATGCTCAAATTCCTAGCCCTCTTAGTCGTCTCAACTTCAAGTTTCGCGGCTACCGACTATCGATGTGTCACTGACTGCACGAAGAATAATTACAGTTTTAGTTTCTGTCAGTCGAAGTGCAGCTACGACGAACCCAGGGACTCGAAGGATCCAGATAACTCCGAACATAAGCCGCAACATTACTTTACATGCATCAGAGACTGCGTGGCTAGCGGTCGAGGGTATTCGTTTTGTGAGGGTCGGTGTAGGCTGTCGAAATACGGCAATTTTAGTCATATTTTAATTCCCCGAATTTATGACTTCGGCTAGTTTTAAAAATAGTGCTGTATTTAACTGATAATAGATGCTAAAAACTATCCTCGTTCAACTACAGCTATTGTTTAAAA
>CANNKG010000081.1 GCA_947505105.1 Methylococcaceae bacterium
GGCAATGCGCTTGTTTGGACAAGCGTTTCCAGATTTATTTTCATGGGTGGTTGCTGAAATGGGTGTTCTTCCGCTGCCCAGAAAGGGCAGAGAACGGGCTACTCGCAACCCGCTGATTTCGAAAACTGTCCCGGCTTAAATGGGTAGCCGATAATACTTAACTGGTTACGTACGGTTTTTTCGCTGATATGAAGCTCTTTGCCTATTTTTCTTGCTGGTAAGCCTTTCAGGGCTAAATTGATAATATCGTTTTCGCGGGATGTCAGTTGACTATGCGGTGTTGAGTTTATTTCGGGCGTGTCAACAGGTAAGATTAAGCTTTCCCATATCTTTGTCGTCATTGTTCGATCTATCCATGCCTGTCCTATATGGATTGCACGGATAGCTTGCAGTAGAATTCTTGGGTTGTGATTTTTGTTTACAATCCCCATTGCTCCCATTCGTAACGACAATAAATGGTTTTCACGATTATCGTCTGCTGTCAGTATCAGTATGCGGGTTTTTGATGACACCAGATTGATTTCGGGTAGTCGTTCGATTATCTCGCCATCACATAATGCAAGGTCAGTGATCAGAATATGTGGCTGATACGTGTTGACTAGTTGGATAGTGTCTTCAAAATTATCAGCTTCTCCGAGAACGGTTATATCGGGTTCATTTTCACATAGCGCTTTTATACCCATGCGCAGCAAATCATGCCTGTCTGCAAGGATTACTTTCAGGTTTGAGATTGGGGTAGACATGTTATTGTTTGTTGGTAGATTCAATAAATTTATTTTATACAATCTAATCTTGCTAAGATGACAAACTATATATTTAAAATTTTTTCATTAACAGTTACTTTATTTAGGGCTTCAATGACGGTGTTATTTAGTAACAGGTTGTAGATCTGGCAATCAGTTTATTCTAATCAAATCGTAAGTTCACTTTTGTCATCAATATGTAAAGTTGCATAAATTGCCCCCCCCTATGAAAAAGCGGTAGATTAAAAAATTTATAAATTCAGCTATCATCTTATCATCTTTTGCATTTTGAGCATGTAGATTAATAACAAAAAAGTATAAGACTTATATATTAGAACTTCTTTACTCTATCATAAGATTTGATTCGATAGGTATTTGCTTATTGATTGGTTTCATGCGCATTGATATACCAGGCAATCGCTTCTTTCAGGCCTTCGGCGACGCGGTATTTGGGATCGTAGCTGAGTAGCTGTTTAGCTTTGCCGATATCGGCTAATGAATGTCTTACATCACCGGTACGAAAATCTCGATAAGTCGGCTTGGCGGTTTGGACATGGGCGTATTTCTCAGTCAGATTGCTCTGCAGAAGTTGATAAAGTTGGTTGAGGCTGGTACGGTCGCCGGCCGCGACATTATAGATTTGATTGACGGCGTCGGCGTTGTCGCTGAGCGCGGCTCGGATGTTCATTTGTACAACATTCTGAATATAGCAGAAATCCCGGCTGGTTTCGCCATCACCGTTGATATAGACCGGTTCATTTTTAATCAGCGCTGAAATCCATTTAGGAATAACCGCCGCATAGGCGCCGTTGGGATCTTGGCGCTTACCAAACACGTTGAAATAGCGTAGTCCGATGCTTTTAAAATTATAGGTCCGGGCAAAAACATCGGCATACAGTTCATTGACGTATTTAGTGACTGCGTAAGGTGACAAGGGGTTGCCGATTTTGTGTTCAACTTTAGGTAAATCTGGATGGTCACCATAGGTCGAACTGGAGGCGGCATAGATAAAGCGTTTGACGTTTGCATCTCGTGCGGCCATCAACATGTTCAGAAAACCAGAGATATTGGTTTCGTTAGTGTTAATCGGGTTTTCGATCGAGCGAGGCACGGAACCTAGCGCGGCTTGGTGCAGCACGTAGTCCACCGGAATTTCCTGACCGGTTTCGAGTGGAAATTGCATGGCGCGTCGACAGTCGTCTAGCAAACGGATGTCACCTTGAATAAAGTGAAAGTTAGCCCATTGTTCAGGGGCAACAAGGCTTTGTACCTCATCCAGATTATATTGATGACCAGTAGCGAAATTATCTAAACCAACGATGCGTTGGTCAAGTTTCAGCAGTGCTTCGAGCAGGTTGCTACCGATAAAGCCCGCGACACCCGTAATCAGCCAAGTATTTTGAGTAGTGCATAAATTTTGATTGGCTATAGGCATTATAAGCGTCCATCGACTTGATCAGCGGGGAACAGATATTTTACGTCAAATAATATGCAATCGGATTTACCTAGCGCGCGTATTTTATCGATGCCCATTTCTTTAAATTGATCATGGGCTACTGCCAGGATGATCGCATCATATATGCCGGGCTGAGGTTGTTCTATGGGCATTAAACCATATTCGTGCTGTGCTTCGTTTCTATCGATCCAGGGATCATAAACATCGACATTCGCATGAAAACTTTCGAATTCGTGAATAATATCAACGACTTTAGTATTGCGTAAATCGGGGCAATTTTCTTTAAAAGTCAATCCCAAGATCAGGATCTTGGCGTCAGAGACATGAATACGTTTTTGCATCATCAGTCGGGCAACTTGGTCAGCCACATAAGCCCCCATGCTATCGTTGATGCGGCGTCCTGCAAGGATGACTTCCGGATGGTAGCCCAGTTCTTGCGCTTTGTGGGTGAGGTAGTAAGGATCAACTCCTATGCAGTGCCCGCCTACTAAGCCAGGCCTAAAGGGGAGAAAATTCCATTTGCTGCCGGCAGCTTTCAATACTTCTTCGGTATCGATCCCCATACGGTTGAAGATCAGTGCCAGTTCATTGACTAAGGCAATATTCAAATCTCGTTGGGTGTTTTCGATGACTTTGGCGGCTTCGGCAACTTTGATACTGCTGGCTTTATGGGTACCTGCAATGACCACGCTAGCGTATAGTGCATCAACATAGTCAGCAATTTCAGGGGTGGAGCCTGAAGTTACTTTTTTAATGGTTGTAAAACGGTGCTGTTTGTCGCCGGGATTGATCCGTTCCGGGCTATAGCCAGCAAAGAAATCCACGTTAAATTTGAGTCCTGAAATTTTTTCGATGACTGGTACGCAGTCTTCTTCGGTAGAGCCAGGATAAACAGTTGATTCATAGATAACGACATCATTAGCTTTAACGACTCGCCCCAGTGTTTCACTGGCTTTGATCAGAGGGGTGAGGTCGGGTCGGTGATGTTTGTCGACCGGTGTGGGAACGGTCACAATAAAGGTATTACATTCGCGAAGTGCGTCTAAATCAGAGGTATAACTTAACTTGACGGCTAATTTCAATTCTTCGTCAGAGACTTCAAGGGTTCGATCCTCCCCGGCACTGAGTTCGGCAATGCGCTGAGCATTGATGTCAAAACCTACGGTTGGATAATGACGACCAAACTCTGCAGCCAATGGCAGGCCTACATATCCCAAGCCGATGACGCCGATTTTTGTGTGGTTTAGCTCAATTTTCATAGTGATATAGTTTCTATTTAGGTGAAGTGTTAATTTAAACGCGCGGTTTAATGAACATGTGGACGCTTGGCTGCAGTAAAAATAGCAGAAAAATCAAGAAAAGCAAATTGAACACATAGTGATTATAAGCTGAGCAGAAGGATCAGAAGCACCAGCCGTAAATATAACTCGGTTTGGCGGTGATACCTTGGTTGGGAATATAGCATTCCGCATACCATTGGTTAGGATATCCTGCTCCGCGATCATCGGGTCTCGATTCAGATAATAAATGTCCATGGCGACAGACTGCACCGCCAGTTATTAGATGGGGATGCTCTTTGGGACAGGAAATGTTAAAAGATGCGGACATTGAGATATTAACTAACTGATTCCAGTCAATACTTGGAAGCGCAGCAGTCGGGGGCGATGGTTCTGTTGATTTTGATGCTTCTGGCTCAAGAACTTGTGCAGGTTTTTCCGCTGGAATCGGTTGAGTTGGAAGGGGGGGGCTTACTGTTGTGCTTGGTTTTATGGCGTCCTGAGCTAATGCTGCGGGTTTACTATTGCTAACCAGTATTACGGGGATTGCGCTGTTTTTGTCGCTGTAGTTAAAAGTTAGACCATCATAAAACGATAAAATCATTTGACGGTCGGCATGAAACTTGGTGGTCGAAGCACTCCAGTAATATTTGAATTGTTGGAGGTGCGGGAAATAGGCGGTATTTATTTGTGGTTTATTGGAACGTTTGCTACAAAAGCCGTTCGCTTCTTTACCGTCAGAACAATAAATGATGCTTTTCAATTCATCAAACGTGGGTAAGCGCCATGTGGTGATATTACATAACCCTGTTGAATTGACTTGTTTTACGAAACTATCGGTATCGCAAGAAGTTTTATTGAAGCAGATACTTTTTTGGGTTGGTGTGGATGAGTTCGTAAGTGCTTGGTAGGTATAGGTCCAACTGCCATCACGGAACCCTTTATCGCCGGTTTTGACTTCCCAGGTGAGCTCGGTTGACGCATCATAACTACACGCCCAATCTTTCGGTTCGTTGCCCAGATAGGCGGAATTCGGTAGTGCACTGCCATCATTGGCTATTTTGGAAAAATCCGCTGCCACATTCATGGAAATAACGATCAAAGCAAAAATAATTATTCTGTTCATCCTCTTAACCTTGCTTAATATCTGTCATTTTTTTCAAAAAGTCCGTCAAGCGTGACCTTGCTCAATATTTCCATAATTTCACTACTTTCATATCGTTTATTTTGGATGTTTTATCATAACGCAAAGCTTATCTCAGGCGAAAAACATTATGCTTTAAAGAAAAATACCCGCCTTATTTCAGGCGGGTTGTGGATATTTTATCAAGCAAATTCACTCATGAACTGCAAATTCGTCGTTTAAGATCACATCGATGTCTCATCAAGGATTGCAAAGGCTTATTATTCGATAGTTCATGGTGTTGTTGCAGAAGCTGCAGCGCGTTCTTTTGCTTTTTGATCCTTGATGGCGTCAGTTTCTGTAGTTAATTGATTTATTTCAGTCCAATTTGATGGACCACTTACGCCAAGTTGATTAGTTTGAACTTTAGATGGGTCAAGTGCTGAAATATTGTTAATATTATCAATTGCGCTCGGAGGATCGACACAAATACCAAGCACGGCATCATTGAAATCGTCATCGGTGCAATAGTCATAGTCATTGGCTTCACACAGATCTCGATTAAGATCTTCAATACCCAACAATAAAATTCCAGAAGTTGTATCTGCCGATAATAGGACCGTATGAGCGCGATTGGTATTCGTTGCTTCAGAATTTAATGCTTTCACTGTACGAAAAACTTGGTGTCTTGTTCTGGATGGATCAACAATGCTTTCTTTCCAACCATTAGACACTAAAGTAAAGCCAATGATCGAACCCGTTGGAAACTGTCCTAAATCAACGGTATCTCCCAAAGTTAAACTACCGCCGGAATCAAGCGAATAGTTGGGGAATATAATTTTGTCTCCCACTGTTTCTCTCGTTAGGTTAGATAAATTAGTGGTACTGAAATAACCTATTGAGTTGCTATAGCCTGCACCTTCATGAACGAAGGCCACGGTTAGTTTGGCAGGTGCTTTTAAAAAGATATTGGCACCTTTATCATCGGTAATTAATTCAGGCGAAGCTACTGAAACATCAGAGCCTTCAGGGAGTCGCTTAATTACGGAATTTAGCATGTCCTTGGTGACGCCACAGGGGGTATTGGACAAGGTGTTGGGTTTGCCTGTACTGCTGTTATAGCTACCTACTACAGTCCATAAGGGTGGACATACGCCATCCACTGCAAAAGTATCTTGATGATGATCAATATGAGTATTCAAAGAGTTGGTACTAATGCTAATGGATTGATAATTGGTTGGGTTTCCCGGTGGAAAATGACAAATCAGGACTTTTTTAGGATTTGCCGGATCGTATGCGTAGCTTGGTATCCTGGTTGTTATACCGAGTGCCAAGGCATAATCGATACTTCCTAATAGAAGTAACACACTGATTATGCGGAATGCTTTTTTATTTGAGTGAGACATAAACCACCTCTTAAACTGCTAGTTTTAAATATTCGTTCTATAGAGTACATTTTTAGTAAATATTCACTTAACACCATATTGCAGTTCCAACTATACCCATCGCTCCCACAGTGAGGGGTGCTCGACAGAGTAATTTCCTCCACGAAAAATGCGGGGAGGTGAAACATTTACCATTTTTAGTGATGCCAAACGTATCAATATTTTTAAATTATTGAGTAACTAATAATGCTTTCATTAGTGTTTTGCATGAAATCTTATGGTATTTTTTGAAAGTCGCGGTGTTAATCAGCGAGTACTTACGCAACGATATAAAATATTTATCGAAGAGATGGGTAAGTATTTAATTTTGTAGTTTTAGCTGCTATTGCTAATACTGCCAAATGTGACTGATAAGTTTTCATGATTCCACCATCCTCCGCGCCACATGATTAGTTAATATCCTTCCCAGCTAACCCAGACGATTTAAATATACCCGCACGATTACAAAAATAAGTGAGCTGGTACACTGCAATAAACTAAGAATCCCTAACTTAGATGTAATATTTAGGCAGTTAAAAAATTCTAACTACCTGTATTTAGCCTAGCTTACTTCGAAAATGTTGCAAGTTTAACCATCATGTTTTAACGCTAAATTTCATGCGTTCCGTCACAAATTTGAAAAAAGTAAAAAATATTCGACATTTGCCGATAATGTCGGCTGAAATTCATTCCTCAACCATAAATCATAAAATGCTAGAATCTGCGCTTCATTTTGTCAGCGTAATTTAAATAAAGCATGTCTACTGCGTTAAAACTGGCTCCCGAGGCCCTCAAACTATCGGTCGATTTATCCGAAATTGACTGGCCACCGTTGCTTTCCAGAGATCAGCACACCATTATTGGACAGTCGCGCGCCCAGGCCGCGCTCGCTTTTGGCGTGGCGATGCCGAGGCCCGGCTATAATATTTTTGTCAAAGGCGATTCAGGATCAGGACGCTTGTCGATGATCCGTCACTATCTCGACAATCACGCCAGAACTCAGCCGACGCCACCGGGCTATGCCTATGTCGATAATTTCGACAATCCGCGCGAACCCTTGGCGATTGAATTACTGCCTGATCATGGTCAGATGTTCTCTAAGTCAATTGAAAAATTGATTGACAATATTCTGGCAACCTTCCCTGCAGTTTTTGAAAATCCGAGTTATCAGCAGCGCAAGAGCATCATTGATCACCAGTTTACCCAGAACTATAACAACGCTATTGATTTGGTTGAAGCACAGGCTTCAGTTTTGTCTATTGCCTTATTTCGTGATAACGATTCGATTACCTTCGCACCGATTCGCAACCAAAAGGCGCTTGACGAGGAACAGTTCGTGCTCCTGTCCCAGGCTGAACGCGATGTGTTTCATAAACAGGTGGAACAATTGGAGGAATCGCTGACGACCGAACTCATTGAGCTGCCGCAATGGCGGCGCGATCTGGTCGACAAAACGCGCGAGCTTGACAATGAAACCATTGAGGTTGCCATTGCGTCACTGTTTGCGGAGCTTGAAGAGGAATATCAGGCGATTGACGATGTGTTTAGTTTTTTGTCGACGCTGCGCGAAAATTTGAAGAATTTTATCATTGATTACCTACAGCCGAGCCGCTCTCTCGAAGTGCGCGAATATGCTGCCCGGCGCCAGTTGCTAGGCGAACAGTATTTGCCTAATATCCTGATCGATCATAAGCAGGATGCAGGTGCCCCGGTGGTGTACGAGCCGCATCCGACCTATCAAAATTTATTTGGCCGAATCGAATATCTTAATGAACAGGGGACTCTGACGACCAATTATCGCCGAATCTGCGCAGGTTCTCTGCATCGGGCGAATGGTGGCTATTTGATTCTGGACGCTGATAAATTGCTCGATTATCCGTTTGTGTGGGAGGCATTAAAACGTGCGCTTAAGTCGGGGCGCATCGAAATTGAATCGCCCTATACGGAATTCGGCATCAGTACCATGACCCTCAAACCTGAAGTCATCCCCCTTAATGTAAAAGTGATCCTGCTTGGATCTGAAGAAATTTATTATCTGTTAGAAGAATTGGACGATGAGTTTAATGAAATCTTTCATGTACTGGCCGATTTTGATTATCAAATTCGCTTAAACAATATCAGTATGCAGCAATTTGCGTTGCTGATGTATCAACAGGCTCAAGATGGCGGCAATCAGCCGTTAACGCGCTGTGCGGTCGAACGCCTGATTGAACATAGTTGTCGCTTGACTGAAAGTCAATTTCATCTGTCGGCGCGCATTAACGACTCGCTTGAAATCATTGCGGAAGCTAATTTGTTGAATCAGCAAACAGGCGCGCAGCAGATTGACAGAACCTCGATCAAACAGGCTTTGGTGGCGCGTGATGCGCGCAATGGCCGGATCTCGGAAACGATTCTCGAAGAAATGCTCGACGATACGATTCTGATTGATACTGAAGGATCGGCAATCGGTAAAATCAACGGCTTGACGGTATTGGACATCGGCAACAGTAGTTTCGGTGCGCCGGCCCGAATTACCACGACGGTTTATCCCGGTTCGCGTGGCATCGTCGATATCGAACGCGAAGCTGAGTTGGGCCAGTCGATTCACTCCAAAGGCGTCCTGATTTTGACCGGCTATCTGGGGCATAGTTATGCGCAACTGTTTCCGCTCGCAATTTCGGCCAGCATTGCAATTGAGCAATCTTATGGACATATTGACGGCGATAGCGCCTCTTTGGCTGAATTGTGCTGTCTTATCTCGGCGCTGACGCGAATTCCGATCAACCAAAGCTTCGCGGTAACGGGGTCAATCAATCAATATGGTGAAGTCCAGGCGATTGGCGGCGTCAACGAAAAAATTGAGGGCTTTTTCAGACTGTGCCAAGCTCGGGGGCTTAATGGACAACATGCGGTGATTATTCCGAGCGCCAATAAACGCAATCTACTTTTGAAACAGGAAGTTATCACCGCGGTCGAAAAAGGTCTGTTTTCGGTATATGTGGTTAAGAGCGTTGATGAAACGCTGGAACTCTTGACCGGACTGGAAGCCGGTCAAATGCTCGAAGATGGCAGCTATCCGGAGGGCACCATCAATGCTAAGGCCATTTCACGTTTGAAAGAAATCGCCGATATTGCCCAGGAAAATGATAAGGATGATGCGGAGACCGGCTAGATCTTAAATTTTGCGCCCCTACATTTGGCGAGGTGAGTCTTGGACGATGGATTGGGGCGCATTGCTCAGTACTATTGGATGGGTGGGTCTATGCCAGCTTCTTCTGGCAAAAATCCACCCGCCTGCATTGACCATAAGCGGTAATAAAAACCTTGCTTGTGTAGTAGTTCTTCATGAGTGCCGTCTTCGACGATGCAGCCTTTATCGAACACCAGAATTCGATCCAAATGCGCAATGGTCGATAAGCGATGCGCAACGGCAATAACGGTTTTCTTACCCATTACCCGATCAAGATTTTCCTGAATGGTTTTTTCGGTCACCGAGTCCAGGCTGGAGGTCGCTTCATCGAGAATTAAAATCGGCGCATCTTTCAGCATAACCCGCGCAATGGCGATGCGTTGACGCTGACCGCCGGATAATTTCACGCCGCGTTCGCCCACCAAAGAGTCATAGCCATCCGGCATGGTTTTGATGAAATCATCGGCATGCGCAAGTTTTGCGGCTTCCTCAATCGCGTGATCTTCAGCGGCCAAGCGGCCATAGCCAATATTTTCCCTGAGGCTCCGATGAAATAGGCTGGGGTCCTGCGGGATTAAACTGACTTGTTCGTGCAGGGAATCTTGTTGAACCTGTTGAATATCGGTGCCGTCAATCAAGATTTGACCGCTTTGCGGCTGGAAATTGCGTAAAATCAAGCCGACAAAAGTGGATTTGCCCGAGCCTGAAAATCCGACCAGACCGACCCGTTGTCCCGGTTCAATCGTCACCTGTAGATTAGTGAATACCGGCACATTCGGTTCATAGCTGAACGAAATATTCTTGAATTCGATGCGCCCTTGAGTCACTTGCAAGGGCTGAGCATTCGGAACGTCGATGATCTCATGCGGCTTGACGATGGTTTCAACTCCATTCGCGACATTGCCGATGTATTCGAAAAATTCCAAAAAGCGCCGGGTCAGATTGCGGGCATCATTGATGATCAGCAACGCAAGTCCGACACTCATCGTGAACGCGCCGACGCTGATCGCACCGCTATCCCACAAAGTTAAAGCGTAGTAAACGGTGCCGACTTTCAGGATGGCGGCAGCGATAAATTGAAACCAGCGAATCCGTTCCATAAACCAGAAGGTGCGTCGTCCGGTTTGCAGCTCGGTTTCGAGGAATTCGTCCAGATATTCACGTTCAAAGCCTAAGCGGGCAAAAAGTTTGGCATTTAGAATATTGGTGACCGCATCGACTATTTTGCCGTTCACTAGACTTCGGGTCGCGGCATAATTTTGCGCGTAAGGCTGGCATTTGGTGGCGAGCCAGAACGAAAGGCTTACATAACTAAACACCCAGCCGGCTACAAACGAGCCTAATCCGGTATGCACGCCAAGCAACAGCGTGATCGACACTGAAAACGTCACCAGAATCGGCCAAAAATCGCACAACAGCGTCCAGGTTGTGTGGTTGACGCTCATTGCGGTTTCGCTGATGCGATGCGCCAAGGCGCCGGCAAAATGATTGCCGAAATAGCGCGGCGCATGGTATTGCAGATAGGTATACAGTGCGCGGGATGTATGTTGACGCAGACGAGGTCCCATGATGATCAGAACGGCGCCACTCGCGCGGCTGAATAAAATTTCCGCCACATTTAAACCGGCCAGCAGCAGGAGCGGACCTTGCAGTTTTTCAAGGACATTGCCGTCGGAAAGTTGCGCCACGCCGTCCATAATCGCCTTGATCGCATAGGGAACCAGAATGCCGCCTGCTGCCTGTCCGGTTTCAAGAATCAGCATTAATAAGATTAAAGGGCGAAATCGAATCAGACAATACAGAATAAATTTGACGGTACCGGTGGGTAAGTCAGGGGCATGGGCAGCACGTTGAAAGGGAGCTTGTTTGGACATAGGTGGGCAATCGTTAATAAATTAAGTGAATGATGTGTAAGCCGTTTAGATGTGTTGAGTTAAGCGTTAATGGCTTTTTGAACAGTATAACCTGCATAAAATTCTCTGCTGGTGCTATATATTTAAGTCAGCTAGAGAATTTGCGTGCTATTGCTTCAAAATACCGAGAGCAGTCGCGATATTCGCTAATTCAGCAACCGTCGATACATTAAATTTATTTCTGATCTGTGTGCCATAATTTGCCACGGTTTTATAGCCTAGGCATAATTCTTCGGCGATTTTATGAACCGTTAAGCCTTTGGCCAGTAACAGAAAGATGTCAAATTCCCGTGCCGACAGGGAATCGACGATTGAGCGATAGGTCGGCTCAGAATGGGCGGGCTCAACCTTTGGCTTAAGGCTTTGTTCGATGTAAATTTTATTCGCGGCAACCGCCTGAATAGCTTCAACCAGAATTTCAGGGGCGCTATTTTTGGTGATGTAACCTTTGGCGCCGACGTTTATGGCGCGTTCCAGATAAACGCGTTCATCATGGACACTGAAAACCACGATTTTTGCCTGCGGGTCACGATGGCAAATGCGGCGGATGGTTTCCAGGCCGCCAATCCCCGGCATCGACAGATCCAGCACTAGTACGTCGGGTTGCAATTCAAAATATAACTGGCAGGCTTGTTCTCCGCGTTCGGCGACTGCAATGACTTCAATCGCACTTTCGTTGGCCAGCAACATTTGAAAACCCGCACGCACCACCGCATGATCGTCGACTAGAATAATTTTTAACATAGCTTTCATCGGGATGAAATATTTCCGTTATAAAGTGGTTTATCGTGAAAATCACGTTCAAGGGCGAATTTTAACTGCTGAGGCGATAGATATGATTTCATGATGGTTTGGTTAGCTTCCATGTAGTATGTCCAGCAACGACCAATTTTTATAAAACTCTGATATAGTCGCAATAATATGTTCCTATTTTAGCGATATTTATACTCGGTGACGCGATTGTTCAGGTGTTAAGGTATTTATCTTAAATTTCGGAACCAACGGACGATACGAGCATCCAACTGGTATACCCGGTAACTGAATCGATAATGATAACCCGGCTATTGTATAATTTACCCTTTCCACAAATTCATTAACACACTGAACAAAACTGATGGTTAATAACAACAAAGGCATTCAGCAACGTCGTCGAGGTATTTATTTATTACCGAATCTGTTTACTACCGGAGCGATGTTTTCGGGGTTTTATGCGGTTACTTCAGCGATTAATGGTCACTTTGAAACAGCAGCGATTGCGATTTTTGTCGCGATGATTCTGGATGGCCTTGATGGGCGAGTCGCGCGCTTAACCAATACTCAAAGCGAATTCGGTGTGCAATACGACAGTCTTTCGGACATGGTTTCGTTTGGAGTCGCGCCGGGCTTGGTGATGTATCTATGGGTGTTATCGTCGATGGGTAAATTCGGCATCTTTGCCGCTTTTGTGCATACTGCCGGTGGCGCTTTGCGTCTGGCGCGTTTCAATACCCAGGTCGCTACTGCGGATAAACGTTATTTTCAGGGCTTGCCGAGCCCTGCCGCCGCAGCCATTCTGGCGGGATTTGTCTTGATATGCGGCGAATATCAGTACGACGTGCAATCGATGAAATATCTGGCGGCGATCTTATCGATTACGACTGGTTTGTTGATGGTCAGTAATTTTCGCTACTCCAGTTTTAAGGAAATCGATCTGAAAGGCAAGGTGCCGTTTGTGGTGGCTATTTCGGTGATGTTGGCGATTGCGTTTGTGATGGCGCAACCCCAAACTATGCTGTTTTTATTGTTTTTGGGCTATGCGGTTTCAGGGCCGATCATTACCCTGGTCCTGCGCAAGCGTAAACGTCAAATTCGCAATACTTAAAAAGGATAAATGCGTGTAAATTGTCCCTCTGCTGTCATGGTTCGGTGGAGGGGCATTGGCGATAAGGGTTAATCGAACAATGCCGTAAATCCAGCCATGGGGGCTTGACGGCACATCCATGCTGCCGAAAGCTTCATTCTCGACACCTTTATTTGGCTTCAAATTGAGCATTGCTGGCCTCAAACTACTTGAGCGATCAGGTACATTCGCGTATAGTAAACTCATGAACATTCAAATCCGCACGCTTTCAGCTTTATCCAATCGCTTAATTAGCTTAAGCAGACTGCTGCCCTGAGGGGCACATTACTTTCGCTTCTCTTTCTTGTCTCCCTTAAATTTTGTGTCAGCACTTGCTGAGATTGATGTTTCCGCTACGAGGCGATTATTCCCATGAATGATAAATTGATTATTTTTGATACCACCTTGCGCGATGGCGAACAAAGCCCCGGCGCATCAATGACCCGTGATGAAAAAATCCGTATTGCCAGAGCGCTTGAAAGACTTAAAGTCGATGTGATTGAGGCAGGTTTTCCTGCGGCGAGTCCTGGCGACTTTGAATCGGTCGAAGCCGTTGCCAGAGTGATTAAGGACAGCACTGTGTGCGGTTTGGCAAGAGCCTTGGATAAAGATATCGACAAAGCCGGTGAAGCATTAAAATCGGCACAACGTTCCCGTATTCATACCTTTATCGCGACCTCGCCGATTCACATGCAAATGAAATTACAGATGCAACCCGAGCAAGTGATCGAATACGCGGTACGGGCGGTCAAGCGAGCACGGCAGTTTACCGATGATGTCGAATTTTCGCCTGAAGATGCCGGACGTTCGGAAGAAGATTTTTTGTGCCGCATTTTGGAAGCTGTTATCGATGCCGGTGCTACGACTTTAAATATCCCCGATACGGTTGGCTATAGTATTCCACAGCAATTTGGCGCGACGATTGCCAATTTAATTCAGCGCATTCCAAATTCCGATAAAGCCATTTTTTCAGTGCATTGTCATAATGACTTGGGGCTCGCGGTTGCTAACTCGTTGGCGGCGGTGATGAATGGTGCACGACAGGTTGAGTGTACGATTAATGGCTTGGGCGAACGTGCCGGTAATGCTTCATTGGAAGAAGTCGTGATGGCGATTCGTACCCGCAAGGATGTTTTTAAGTGCGAGACACGGCTTGATACGCGTGAGATTATGACCTGTTCACGTTTGGTTTCTTCGATTACCGGATTTCCGGTGCAACCGAACAAGGCAATCGTTGGCGCCAATGCGTTTGCTCATGAAGCGGGGATTCACCAAGATGGCGTTTTGAAGAACCGTGAAACTTACGAGATCATGCGTGCCGAAGATGTGGGCTGGGCGGCCAATAAAATGGTGCTGGGTAAACATTCAGGACGCAATGCTTTTAAGAGTCGCATGACCGAATTAGGCTTTGAATTTGCTTCCGAAGAAGAGTTGAATGAAGCCTTCTTTCGCTTCAAACAATTGGCCGACAAAAAACACGATATCTTCGACGAAGATTTGCAAGCACTGATTTCTGAAGTCAGTTTTGAAACTGAAGATGAACATACTAAATTGATCGCGTTGAAAGTTTGTTCCGAAACTGGCGAAGTTCCTAACGCAACGGTCACTTTGCGGGTCGAAGGCAGAGAAATGACCGGTACGTCCTCAGGTAGCGGTGCTGTCGATGCGAGTTTAAAAGCGATCGAAAGCATTGTGGATTCCAAGGCGACGTTGGAACTGTATTCGGTTAACAGTATCACTAACGGCACCGATGCTCAAGGTGAAGTAACTGTTAGACTGGAATTGGCCGGTAGAATCGTCAATGGTTCAGGGGCTGATACCGACATCGTGATTGCTTCCGCAAAAGCCTATATCAATGCCATTAATAAATTGCAAACCTCCAATAAGCGCCAACATCCGCAAAAAGGCGATGTGTAATTTATCTGAATGACGCTTGATGGGTATGTATAGATCTATCGCTATGAGATAGTCGGGTTACGGGGTTAGTCGTAACTCGACAAATAAAACTATATTATGCGGTTTGCGATGATGGGCTAGTCAGGAGCTTTCGAGGTTTTATGCTGGATAACAATTTACGCATTCAGTATTTGCAAGCGATGGGACTTGAGGTTTGGGTACCGCGCCATAAACCTGTCGTTGCCTCCTCTGTAGTTGCCCCGTTCGTCGATGAAGCTATACCTACGGTCACCTCTGACGCCCTCTTAAATACCCCAAGTGCTTGGGCGAGCCTGAATCAAACGATTGCGCTCTGTCAGCGCTGTGAATTGTCTAATTACCGGGTCGCTCCGGCGGCTGAAATTTCCCCTCAAACTGCCCATTGGTTGGTGATTAGCGATCCGTCCGACGCTGATGCCTCGATTGCAATGGAGACTGATGCCTTATTGCGTGAAATGGTGCGCGCGCTCGGAATAAATATTGAAGACGTAGTGCGCACCTCTGCGTTAAAATGCCCGCTGCCAAAAGAACGAGCACCCTATCGGAATGAACTGGCTGAGTGTCGCCTGTTTTTACAGCAGCACATCGAATTGCTCCAGCCGAAAATAATTCTGTTAATGGGATCATTAGCCGCTCACAGTATGCTGCAAACTGACGTTCCGCTTGAACAATTACGCGGAACCGTTCATACCGTTGCGGCAACCCCTACGGTCGTGACCTATGATCCCCGCTTTTTATTGCGCGCGCTTCTGGAAAAACGCTTTGCTTGGCTAGACTTGCAATTGGCTATGACTGCTTATCAAGAGGTTAACAGGTTATGATGTTTGAAATTTTAGATCGGGTGAAAGACATAATGGTTTATGACGCGGACCGGGAGTTTTATGCAAAAGTTTTTCCAGGTTCAGTATCCCGTAAAGATTTGATGCGGGTCAGGAAAATGCGCGTAAGCGATTTGCCTGGCGTGATGGAGATTGAAAACGCCAACTATGAATTTCCGTGGAGTGAAGGCGTTTTTAAAGACTGTCTGAATGCGGGATATAGTTGCTGGGTTTGTGAAGAATCCGATAAAATCCTGGCGTTCGGCATTGTATCAATCGCTGTCGGTGAGGCGCATATTTTGAATCTTAACGTCGACGCCACCGAACAAAATCAAGGTATCGGTCGAAAGATGATGCGTAACATGATTGACTACGCGAGAACCAAGAAAGTTGAAACCGTATTTCTCGAAGTCAGACCTTCCAATTTCTCGGCAATTGCTTTGTATAACTCGATGGGCTTCAATGAAATCGGCATCCGTAAAGGCTATTATCCGGCTGAAAATGGCCGTGAAGACGCGTTGATGCTGGCGCTTGAGTTGGTTTAAGCTTATCGTTCCATGCCGACGGGAATCGTTGTGGTTCCCGTGACTCCAACCATTTTTCATCACCTCACGATGAGCTGCTCTTATGTTTTTCTTACACAGCTCAAATAAAACTGAAAATTTGCTCGAACATCTCATTACGGTGCTTGAGACTGTCCCTTTGCCTTCGGTTTTCGACCAGGAAACATTCCTGATTCAAAGTCAGGGTATGGAACGCTGGCTCTCACAGCAATTGGCTGGGCGCCTGAAAGTATGGGCAAATTTCGATTTCTTATTTCCCGGCAAATTTTTCGGCTCAATCGGGCAACGTCTAAAGAGTTCCTTGAACGATGCCTCACTGGATCGGCATTTATTAGTATGGCGCTTTGAAAGTCTGCTCAGAACACTCGATAATCCGGTGTATCAACCGTTGCAGCATTACTTGCAAGGCGAGAATGCCGAGTTGAAAAGATTTCAACTCGCCCAGCAATTGGCTAAGGTGTTCGATCAATATCAGATTATGCGTCCGGATCTCCTGGCGTGTTGGCAGCGCGGTGAATTACTTTACGAAGACCAGTCGATTGAAATCTGGCAGCAGCAACTTTGGTTGGAGTTGTCAAAACAGCTCGGTAATCAGCACCGCGGCAGTTTGTGGCTGAAAATCATCGATCAATTTAACCAGAAAGCACCGGGGACTTTTGCATCGAGTCTACCGAAACGCATTTCGATTTTTGGTGTCAATTCGATGCCGCCGCTGTTTCTCGATTTTTTGCAAGGTCTCGCGCGGCACTGTGATGTGCATCTGTATTTGCTCAATCCGTCTGAAAATTTCTGGGCAGATTTAGAAACCAAGCGACAACGTGCTAAAGCTGGCATTGATGAAGTTTTCAGCGGTCATCCGCTTTTGGCGGCTTTAGGGCAACAGGGGCGCGAGTTTCAAAATATGCTGTTGAATCAAACCGAATTTAATCTTGAATTTTCGAGTTTCGAAGCTAATAAGGGTGACACGGTTCTGGAGCACTTGCAGAATGCCATTTTGAGCAATGAATCGGTAAGTATCGCCTTGCCGCGTGATGCATCGATAGGTATTCACGCCTGTCATTCGCGCATGCGTGAAGTCGAGGTGATAAAAAATCTGTTGCTTGATGCTTTGGAACGCGATACTAGCCTTGAATTGCGGGATATTGTGATTATGGCGCCTGATATTCAGGCCTATGAGCCATTCATTGCCGCGAATTTTAGCGATCTTCAATATGCGATTGCCGACCGGAGTTTGAAGATCAGTAATGCCGCCCTGGAGGCTTATTTACGCTTTTTGCACCTCTGTCAAAGTCGATTTGGTTGGCAAACTGTACTCGATCTGCTCGAACATCCGGCAGTGTATGCAAGCTTTGGTTTGGTTGAGGACGATCTAATCCTAATCAAGCATTGGTGTCAGGCGACTCAAGTCCGTTGGGGGAAATCGGCAGCACATCGCAGCGAACTGGGCTTACCTGAATTGTCGCAAAATACCTGGCAGGCGAGTGTGGAACGTCTGCTCATGGGCTATTGCGTCGGTTCTGATCAGGAATTTGTCGATGGCGTTTTACCGTTTATTGATATTGAAGGATCGAGCGCCCAAGTGCTTGGAGGATTCTACGATTTTCTGCAACTCTTGTTTCAAGCCAGCCAAACCCTGCAAGCGCCAAGATCGTTGGCGAATTGGTATGTTCAGCTTTCAGCTTATGCCGAGCGACTGTTGGAGCAAGCACCGCCGCTTGAAAAACAGCAGTTAAATGAATTGCTGGCTGAATTCGCCGAAAAATTTGCCACTGTGCATACTGAACAAGTCAGTTTAGGTGTGATCATCCATTGGCTGGAAAGTCGGGTTTCGGAACAAAAGTCGACCAATGGTTTTTTACGCGGACAGTTGACCTTTTGCTCAATGCTGCCGATGCGTTCGATTCCATTTAAGGTGATTGTATTGTTAGGTATGAATGAGGGTGAGTTTCCGAAAATTGATCGAGCAGCCAGTTTTGATTTAATCAGTCGCAAATTACGCGCTGGCGACCGTTCCAGTCGTGTTGATGATCGATACCAATTTTTAGAAATTTTATTGTCTGCACGGCAACAACTATTGATTACTTACCTCGGCCAGTCTATTAATAATAACGATACCATCCCACCCTCGGTCGTGGTTAGCGAATTGCTCGAAGTGTTGGATAGCCAATATCAGTTGACTGATCTGATTACGTTGCACCCATTGCAAGCCTTCAGTTCGCGCTATTTCAAAGCAAATAGCGAGTTATTCAGTTATGCGAGTTCGGACTGCGCGACGGCGATGGCGTTCAATCAGGTAAAGCCCCCAGTATTGCCCTGGTGGCAGGGTTCAATTGCGGTGGAAATCGAACAGGTCATTGAAATCAGCGAATTGTTTAGCTATTTCAGGCATCCGCAAAAATACTTTTTGCAGCGCCAGCTCGATCTTCGATTTAATGGCATAGCGGCGGATGCTGAGGAACGAGAGCCGTTCCAATTGGATGACCTCGATCAATACAGCATTCAACATCGCTGGATCGAGGCGCTGTTACAGGGCGATAATTTTTCGCTGGCTAAATTACAAGCGCAAGGTAATTGGCTGGCCGGGACCTGCGGGGAGCTTGAATTTATGCGTCAGCAGGAGCAGCTTCAAGCCTTTGCGCAGCAAATTAAGGATTTGCAGTTAGGCGATAAAATCGATGATGTTCCGCTTGATTTGAAAATCGGGAGTTTTCGTTTAATCGGAACTACCGGTCATCATTATCAACAGGGCTGTCTGTTCTATCGTTTCGCTAAGTTAAAGGGTAAAGACTTTATTGTGGCATGGTTGCAGCATTTGATGATGAATCGAATTGAGGCACGGCATACTTTTTTGCTAAGTACTGACGCCCAAATTCAATTTTTGCCGGAACATGCGCATGGTGATGCGCTTGAAGCTTGGTTGACGCTTTATTATGAGGGTTTGCAAAGCCCGGAGGCATTTTTCAGTGAAGCGGCGTTTCAGTATGTGCAGCAGGCCGTAAAATTGAATACCAGCAAGAGTGCCACCAAGCCACCGCTTGTCGTTGCGGAGGAAACGTTAAGCCGCGCGATTGAGCAGAGCTATGAACCGGAATTACAATTAATCTACCGGGATGTCGCAGATTTGAGTCAAGTGCTGGGAGAACGTTTCGAGGCGACTTGTCGGCAGTTGCTGCTGCCGGTTTGGCAGGCTGTAGCCCCTTTGTCATAATTTATGAGGGACTGACAAATTGCTTGACTAACCAGCAATAAAATTGATTATTAAGTTTTTTAACGGATAGCAAATATTTTAAGGGGCGGATTCAACTCCGAAGTGCAATCGCCAATAATAGGATATTAAGGAAGGCTAACTGATATAGTGCCAAGCTTTTTTCTATCCGACTAAAGACGAGAATGAACTTGAAAGACTACCATCAGTTAACCCAAGCACTAAGATACCAGA